>JAQGJF010000073.1 GCA_028290765.1 Tardiphaga sp. | reverse complement strand
ACTGCCGAAAAGCAACTCCAGGGAGTCTGGGTCCCGGCCTTCGCCGGGACGACGCGGGTTCTATTCCTGCTTCGCCGGCAGCGGATGGGCAAAACTCCAGGAATGGCCGTAGGGATCGACGACCTGGCCGTAGCGCGCCCCCCAGAATGCATCCCAGGCCGGCATGGTGACGGTGGCGCCCGCGTCGGCCATGCGCTTGATCGCTTGGTCGCAATTTGCGACCTCGATATGGATGGTGACGGTGGTGCCACCCAGCATTTGCGGCGTTCCCCAGTTCGACGCTCCGTCCTTGGCGCGCATCTCCGGAAAATCATCGACCACGAAAATCCGCGCGCCATTGACGTGAATTTCCGAGTGCATCAGGCGCTTGCCGTCCTGCGCCGGCAGCCGCATCACTTCGACGGCGCCGAGACCCTTCTTGTAGAATTCCAGTGCCCCGGCCGCGTCATTGACAACGAGATGCGGCGTGATGACTTGCACGGCTTCAGCCATTTTCGTTTCCTACTTCAGTTGTGATGGCAGGTTCAGGACGTAGTCGCTTAACCGATCGAAGCATTCGCTCCAGCCGGCGTGTTGTGCATGGCGCTCGGCGACAGACACCAGCACCGCCTTGTGGAAGGTCATCCGGGTCTTTCCGCCGATGTCTTCGAATGTCAGGGTGATCAACGTTTCGTGCCCGGCGGCGCCGTGGCCCTCCTCCCAGATATGGGTGAAGACCAGCCGCTCCGGCGGCGCGATCTCGCGATAGACCCCTTGCATCCAGTATTCGGTGCCTTCGGGAGAGCGGATGCAGATGCGCCATTGGCCGCCGCGACGCACATCGGCCTCGATCACCGGTGCAGTATAATCGCGCGGCCCGAACCAGCGCGCGAGATGCGCCGTCTCGGTCCAGGCCTCGAACACGCGCTGGCGCGGCGCGTCGAACATACGCGTGATGAGGATCTCGCCGCCGGCTTTTGTCGGGGCCGAAGGGCTGTCGAGGTCGCTCATGGCATTCTCATCGACTGGCTCGGGTGGCGCGGTACAGCACACCACCGAGGCAACAACAGGGCAAGCCGGTGAGTGCGATCGCGACCGGGTACCACAGCGGCCCCAGATCCATGGTGGCCGCGGCCATGACACCACCCGCGCCGGGCAGAAGGCCGATGATTCCCAAAATCACCGCGTGCCGCATCGGCGCCTCGGGCGCGAGCCATGCGGCAATGAAGCCGCCGATCACGGTGTAGATCACCCGATAGGACAGTGCCAGCAGCAGCAGGCCGGTGTCGAGCATCGGCTCGTCCCAGGGCGGATAGACCCGCAGCACATGCAGGATCTGATCGGTGCCGACCGACAACACGACGACCGCGACAAAGCCCAAAAATATCGCGGCTACGCTGCGCGGCCAAAGGCGGGGACGCGTCGCCGACTCGGTGGGCGGCAACGTCATCGTCTGTTTTGCAACGGTCATCGAAACTCCTCCGCTCTCAGGCCATGGTTGCGAGATGCTCGGCGAGCCGGTCGTAGGCTGCACCGGCGCCGGTCTCCATTCCGGCATTGAGATGCCCGTCGCGATTCTCCCGCGAGGCATGCAGCACGGTGACCGTGAGCGTGGCCCTGCCGTCCTTTTCCGTAAACACCGACGTCACCAGCGCTTCCTCGCTTGTAAAACCTTCGGTGACGTAACCCTCGGTAAAGACGATCCGGTCCGGCGGCGTGATCTCGCGATAGGTCCCCTGCATGGTGTGATGAACACCGTCGGGCGCGCGCATCGTAAAGCGATAGGCGCCGCCGACGCGCAGATCGATCTCGCAAGCCGTCAGCACTGCGGCGTCGCAGCCATACCAGTTACGAACATGTTTCGGATCGGTCATCGCCGCGAACACCAGGCGGCGCGGCGCGTCGAAAGTACGGGTGAGCACGATCTCCCGGTCGGAAGGAGTCGTGATCTTGAGGGCGTTATTTACTCTGGTGTCCACGCTTGTTCTCCCTGGCTTTGTTCGGCGATTTCGATTTGCGTTTGCCTTTGGACCCTTCCTCGAGCTTTTCCTGTTCGAGCTTCTCCTGCGCCTGCAGCTCCTGCAGATAGTCGTCGAGGCGATCGAAACTCTCGTCCCAGAACCGGCGATATTTATCCAGCCAGCCGTCGACATCCTTCAGCGCAATCGGCGTAATCCGGCACGGCCGCCACTGCGCCTCGCGACCGCGCGCGATCAGGCCGGCATGTTCCAGCACCTTGAGATGCTTCGAGATCGCCGGAAGGCTCATGGAAAACGGTTCGGCGAGTTCCGTCACCGACGTCTCGCCGAGCGTCAGCCGCGCCAGGATGGCGCGGCGCGTGGGATCGGCCAGGGCCGAGAATGTGACGCTCAGGGGGTCGGGCGGCATCGTATAAAACCCATTGGTTAAATAACCGATGGGTTAAGTACAAGGCGATGCGCGCCGAGTCAAGCGGAGAGGATTTGGAATTTCAAATTGTTCCGGCCCGCCCTCGCGAAGGAACGCGTTGGCTCACTTATTAGTACGACTCGTTGAGAGCCATTTTCAATAAATGCCGTACCGCGCGAGTTCGCGGCGGATGCGACGTTCGACCCACTGGCGATCGCTTTCGTGCCTGGGCTTCGCCTTCTCCTCGGCACGCTGGTCCGGCGCATCGACCGGCGTCGCATTGGCGGTCGGTGCGGCAGGCGCCGGAGCAGACTCAGTCGGGTTTGTCTGCTCAACCGGCGTGCCCCTGTCGGTGGACGCGAGCGTGATCAGACCTCGCGTGCCCCCGGCCTGGGCAGCGGTGGATGCGAGAACAATGGCTGTTACCAGGATGAGTTTGCGCATGTGAGTCTCCCGCTTTGATGACCGGAGACTAGTTCGACGCTTGCCGCGGTTATGTGACCAGCGTCACAAAGAATAATCCGGCCTATTTCGCCGCCCCTGCGCACATCACATCGATCGCGCCCCGCACGATCGCCTCGAGTTCCTGGCGCGGCACCCGCGCCCGGGCGCGGATGGCGAGGGTATGAACGGTCGCCGACGCCAGATGCGCCAGGACTTTTGGATCGGCCGTCTTCGGCAACTCGCCGTTCTCGACGGCGGTGCGGAAACAAAATGCGAAAGCCTTGTCGAGCTCCAGCAACCCCTCCAGCACGATACCGCGGATCTGCGGATCGGCAATCGCATCCGATGCCGCCGTCATCACCGTGAAGCAGCCGCGCGGGCCCGCTTCGCCCGACAGATAGATGTCGAGCGCGACCGCGAACAGCCGCGCCAGGCGCTCGCGGATCGGCGCTTGCGTCTTGAAGATGTCGGCCATCGCCGCGCGGGAATCCTCGCGGTAACGCATATAGCTCTTGATATAGAGCTCGCGCTTGTCGCCGAACGCACCGTAGAGGCTCGGCCGGTTCATGCCGGTGGCGGCGCTGAGATCGTCGAGCGAAGTGGCGGCGAAGCCATCCTTTCGAAACAGATCGAGCGCCTTGCCGAGCGCCTGCTCCGGCTCATAGGCGCGCGGGCGGCCACGGCGTTTGGGCTCGGCGGCAGGCGCCACCGGCTTTGCCGCCGCGGGCGGATTCCTTTTTTGTACCATTTCGCAATAAATCCCTTGACCGGATTTATATTATGCGAAACAGTATGAAAATCAACCCGGTTTGGAAAACCGAGCCCTCAACCGCCAAGGAGGCATCCATGGACCTGTATTTCTCGCCCCTCGCCTGCTCGATGGCGACCCGCATTGCGCTGTATGAGGCCGGCGCCGGCGCGACCTATTTCGAGGTCGATCCCAAGACCAAACGCGTGCAGCAGGACGGCTCGGATTTCTACACGGTGCATTCACTCGGCCTGGTGCCGACACTGCGTACCGACGACGGCGACGTTCTCACCGAGAATGCCGCGATCCTGCAATATGTCGCGGATCGTTTTCCCGATGCCGGCATCGCCTCGGGCCAGGGCTTTGAGCGCAGCCGGCTGCATCAATGGCTGTGCTTCATCGGCACCGAATTGCACAAGGGCCTGTTCATACCGCTGCTTGGCAAGACCGTGCCGGCGGAGATGAAGGCCTACACGCTGGAGAAAGGCCTGTCGCGGCTCGACTACCTCGACAAATATCTTCAGGGCCGCGAATTCCTGCTCGACCATTTCAGCGTCGCCGACGCCTATATGGTCAAGGTGATCAACTGGACCATGGCGACGCCGCCGATCGAACTGGCGAAGTGGCCGGCGATCAAGGCCTATTACGACCGTACTCTCAAGCGTCCGAGCGTCGCCAAGGCGATCGCCGAGGAGTTCGAACTCTATCGGGCCGAACTCGCGCGGCATAAGGCGGCGGCGTAAAACTCTCCACACGTCGTCCCGGCCTGCGCCGGGACGACGTGTTGAAATGTCGAGCTTGGCCGTGCGTTCTTCATCACGCATCGGCCATTTCCATTTGCACCCGGCGCACCAGATCGGGATCGCGCAATGCCGAGGCCGGCCGTATCATGTAGCGAACCGACAGCATCGTTTCGTGGACCTTGGCGTCACGCGCCGCCAGGCGCATCAGGGCCTGGCCGAAACGCAGCGAGTTCTCCAGGTCGTCCGGCGGTTCACCCCGGGTCGCCGGATCCGCGAAATCCGGAACGGCCGACATCGACCAGGCTCCCGCGATCAACGGGTTGATCGCCGCGAAGAAGGCCTGCGCCAAACCGGCGAGCGGATTTTTATTCCCGGCCCGGGTCTGCAGCAGGTCCTTGAGAATGCGGGCTTCCTGGACCGCGACCGTCATGCCCTGGCCATGGATCGGATTGAACCGGCAAATGGCATCGCCGATCGGAAGCAGCCCGCGGGGAAAATCTTCGACCCGTTCATAGTGACGCCATGAACTCTCGCCGAAACCGAAGCGATAGACCTTGTCTACCGGTTTGGCGTGTTTGATGGCGTCGTAGATCGTCGATGTCCGAAGCTGACGCGCCAGGTTCAGAAAGTCCCCGACGCTGTCCGATGGCATCGCCACATGCCGTTCTCCGACAAGGGCCATCAACCGACGGCCTTCGATCGGAAACAGGTACCCGGTTTTCCTGGTCGCCGAATTATCGGGAAAGGTAATGGCCATTTTCCAATCCTCGGCAAACCCCGAAGCCGAGAAGGTTGCGGTGGCATAGACCATATCGATGCCGATCTCGGTCTGATCGGGTTGCGGCAGTCCCATGGTTTTCAGCAATGTCAGCGTCAATGAACGGTGCGCCGAGGCATCGACGATGAGGTCGGCACGCAGCGACCGGATCGGGCCGTCGGCACTGCCGCAGCGGACCGCGGCGACCGAGCCGTCGTCATCCGCCACCAGGTCAAGCACGCGACTGCGGTCGAGCAGCCTGACATTGGCCAGTTTCCGGATGCGCTGCCGCGCAATATGCTCGATCAGCGGCCGCGACATGGTGTAACCGACCCAGCCGAAGTCGCGCCGCGGGAAAGGATCGTAACCCGGCAGCTCCATCAGCATCTCGGAAGCGATACCGATCGGCACCGCCCCGGCCTTTGCGAGATCCCGGTCGAAGTCAGGAAACAGCTCGCAAAGCGCTTGCAATCCCCCGGTCAGAAGCCCGTGCAAAAGCCGCGACTGCGGTGTGCCGGGCCGGGCACAAGGCTCATAGCCGAGTTGGTCCCGTTCCAGCACGGTGACCTGCTCGAAATGACCGGCGAGTGCCGCAGCCGCCGCCAGGCCGCCGATTCCAGCGCCGATGACAATGGCATGCGAGCCAAAGGATTTTGACATCAGCGCGCCCTCCCGATCCTGCCGAAAAAACACGACGGCATCAGGACCCTGCTCCGGGCGCGACCATCACTAGTCCATATGACGCTTGTGTTCATCTCGAACCTCCATCCAGGCGACGGACAGACGTTCGAAAACGGCGGCTACCACAAGGTTTCAGCGACGCTGAAAACCGTTACCGTTGTAGTATCGAGAAAAGGGCTCAGGAGGTTCGAGAGCTACCAGCTCATGGCGCCAGCAACCGCGTCTGCAACTCCACCATCGCGCGGCCGAAGATTTTGACGTCGTCGCGCGCCCGCGCCAGAACCAGCGCGCCCTGAATGGTCAGCAAGGCGTCCTCGGACCGGCGCCGCGCCGCGCTGCTGCCAACCCCCGACCGCCTGAGCACCCCCGCCAGCGCATCATGCCAGCGCGCAAAATAATCGTGCACCTCTGCGCCAAAGCTGTCGCGCGACGCACCAAGCGCAATGACGCCGACCAGGCACACGCGACGTCCCGAACGGAAATAGCCATCGACATTGCCGATCATCGCCGCAATGGCGTGGTCGGGATCGTCGCTGGCGCGCAGCGGCGCAAAAATGTTGACCTCGAACCAGCGGTCGATTTCAGCCAGCACCTCGGCGGCCATCTGCTGTTTGCCGCCGGGAAAAAAATGATAAAGGCTGCCCTTGCCGAGCCCGGTGGCCTCCGTGATCAGCGCCAGCGTTGCGCCTTCATAGCCGTGGGCGCGAAATACCTCGCCCAAGAGCGGCAACAACTCCGCGCGTTCGGAAACCGGTTTTGCCATCGCCCGCTTCAGAACGGACTTTCATTCAAGCCCGCGATGTCCGCCGGCCGCGGCCCGGGCGCCGCCCAGTGAAAGCGGCGGTCTTTTTCGGCGATCGGAAAATCATTGATGCTGGCTTCGCGCCGGCGCATCAGGCCGTGTTCATCGAATTCCCATTGCTCATTGCCGTAGGAGCGATGCCACTGCCCGGCGTCGTCATGCCATTCATACTGAAAGCGCACCGCGATGCGGTTCTGGTCGAAGGCCCAGAGATCCTTGATCAGGCGATACTCGTGCTCCTTCGCCCACTTACGGGTGAGAAACCCGACGATGGCCGCCCTGCCCTCGAAGAACTCGCCGCGGTTGCGCCAACGGCTGTCCTCGGTATAGGCCAGCGCCACCCGCTCCGGGTCGCGCGAATTCCAGGCATCCTCTGCCATGCGGGCCTTCTGGGCGGCGGTCTCGCGGGTGAACGGCGGCAGCGGCGGACGCGACATCGGGATATCTCCAGTTCAGGACAGCGCTGGAAGATTGTACCGATCGGTACAGAGAGTCAAGCCGGTGCCGCCAGCCGCTGGTCTGGTCAGATATGATCGGCCTTCATCGCCATCCGCAGCGCTTTCGGAATAGGCTTGGCCTGGCCACCGGACACGAACGCCACCTTGACCTTGGCCTCCAGCAGCAACACATCGCCGCGCCGCACCTCCTGGCCGAGCATGATCGACGCGCCCTTCACGACGAGCGGCCAGGTGACGATGTCCAGCAGATCGTCCATCCGCGCCGGCTTCAAAAATTCCAGCTGCATCGAGCGCACCACGAAGGCAAACCCCGGCGCCTCGCTTTCAGCCTCCGCGAACAGCGCGCGCTGGTCGGCACCGAGCAGCCGCAAATAATTGCTGCGCCCGCGCTCCATGAAGCGCAGATAATTGGCGTGATAGACGATGCCGGAAAAATCGGTGTCCTCGTAATAGACCCGGACCTGCATGTGATGCCGGCCATCGCGGATGACGCCGTCGAGATGGGCTGTCATCTAATGTTGATTCATTTCGCGCGCACGCCGCAGAAAGTCCGCAAGGTCCCAGCGACGGACATGGCCGGCGGCCTCGTCATCCAGGCCCAGTTGAATTTCGGCTTTCAGTACGCGAAGTTTTTCCGCCTGCTCCGGCGCCGCGGTCGCTCTCTCGGTGAATTTGTTCATGATCCCAATATAGCAAGAGTTTCCGGCTGATAAACAAGTTTCACGAACTGCAGAGCACTACGGAAATTCGCCCGACGCCAGCGGCAACACGTGATCGCGGGTCAGCGGCGCCAGCACGATCGACACCGGGGCGGTGGGATCAATCCACAGCGCTTCGGCAATCTCGGCCTGCGGCACGACAGCACCGGCGACATTCACCGCGTAGACGCTCGCTTTCACCCGCCATCCCGGCTCGTTCGCCGCGACACAATCGAACTCGCCCAGCGCCCTCGCCGATCCCGGCACCATCCGGCAACCCAGCTCTTCGCCGATCTCACGTTCGAGCGCCGTAATATCGTCCTCGCCGGCGTCGCGCTTGCCGCCGGGCTGCATGAAAGCCTCGGTGCCGCGCTTGCGCACCACCAGCATGCGCCCCGCTTCATCGCGGATCATCGCCGCCACCACGCTGATGATGTTGTCGCTCATGCGCGGCTACTCCTCATCCTGCCCGAACAATCCGAACTGGCTAGGATCGCGCGAGGGCTCGTTCAATCCGAGATGTTTGAACGCGTGCGAGGTCAACAGCCGTCCCCGTGGGGTGCGCTGCAGATAGCCGCACTGGATCAAAAACGGCTCGATGATGTCCTCGATGGCGTCGCGTGGTTCCGACAGCGCCGCGGCCATGGTCTCGACGCCGACCGGACCGCCGCCGTAATTCATCGCGATGGTGGTGAGGTAACGGCGATCCATGGCGTCGAGGCCGGCGCCATCGACTTCCAGCGCGCTCAGCGCATGGTCGGCAATGCCGCGGTCGATCGCATCAGCGTCCGCCGCCGAGGCAAAATCCCGTACACGGCGCAGCAGCCGTCCGGCGATGCGCGGCGTGCCGCGGGCGCGGCGCGCGATCTCGTTGGCGCCATCCGGCGTCATGCCGATATTGAGCACGCGGGCGCCGCGGGTGACGATCTTTTCCAGCTCCGCTTCGGTGTAGAAATTCAGCCGCACGGGAATGCCGAAGCGGTCGCGCAGCGGGTTCGTCAACAGGCCTGCGCGCGTCGTGGCGCCGACCAGGGTGAATTTCGCCAGTTCGATCTTGACCGAGCGCGCCGCCGGCCCCTCGCCGATGATGAGATCGAGCTGGAAATCCTCCATCGCCGGATAGAGCACCTCCTCCACCGCCGGACTGAGGCGATGGATTTCGTCGATGAACAGCACGTCGCGCTCTTCGAGATTGGTCAGCAATGCGGCGAGATCGCCGGCCTTGGCAATCACGGGACCCGAGGTGGCGCGGAAACCGACGCCGAGTTCGCGGGCCACGATCTGCGCCAGCGTGGTCTTGCCGAGGCCGGGCGGGCCGACGAACAGCACATGATCCAGCGCCTCGTTGCGCTTGCGCGCGGCGTCGATGAAGATCTGCAGATTGGCGCGAGCCTGCTGCTGACCGACGAATTCCGCCAGCACCTGCGGGCGCAGCGCGGTGTCGCCGACATCGTCGGAGCGGCGTTCGGGGGTGACGATGCGGGGAGATGTGGTCATGCGGCAATTCTAGCACGATGCAGCGGCTTCGCGAGCCACCAGCACAGGCTGGTGGGAACAACCGCAAGCCCGGCGAGCATCACGAACAAGGCCAACGCCTGGCTGGCCGACCGGACGCTTGGCAGGATCACGGCGGATGATTCCGCGGGGATGAAGAAAATCCCGCATCCGATGAAACCGATGATCGTGACCGCCGCCGCAATCCACGCCATCCAGAGCGCGCTTCTTCCGTTATAAACCGCCGCCAGCGCGAAAATCACGCCGGTCACAGCAGAGGGCGGAATGAAAGCCAGCGTCGAGAGAATGGCCAGCAGCCACACCGCGACCGAGATCACCCCGCGCAAGGCATCGAGATCGACCAGGGACAGGAACACCTGCAGCAGCGCCGCGCCGAACCCGACCACGATCAGCGTGATCAGCGCCGCGATCGCGATCGGGCCGACCAGGGAAAATATCGCAACGATACCGATCGTGCGCGCGATGCGGCGGACCACGTTCACTTCGCCAGCTCCTTCAGGCCCAGGCGAATCAGCTGCGCGGTTTCCGCACTTTCGCCGGCGCTACGCGACGCCGCGGCGATGGCGGCGGCGGCCTGCGGCTGGCCGTAGCCGAGATTGACCAGCGCCGAGATGGCGTCGGTGACGGGGCGCGGCGCGCGCTGGTCGTCGAGCGCGCCGGACAGATGCACCAGCGCCGGATCGACATTGGAAAACGCCGGCACCTTGTCCTTCAATTCGGTGACGATTCGTTCGGCCACCTTGGGGCCGACGCCGGGGGTGCGCGTCACCGCGGCCTTGTCGCGCAGCGCGATGGCGTTGGCGAGGTCGGACGGCGGCAAGGTCGAGAGCACCGCCAGCGCCACCTTGGCGCCGACGCCCTGCACCGTCTGCAAGAGCCGGAACCATTCGCGCTCCATGTCGCTGCGAAACCCGAACAGTTTTATCTGGTCCTCGCGCACATAGGTCTCGATCGACAGCACCGCCGCCTCGCCCGGTGCCGGCAGCGCCTGCAGCGTGCGCGCCGAACAATGCACCTGATAGCCGACGCCGCCGACGTCGAGGATCACATAATCCTCGCCGTAGCTGTCGATCAGGCCTTTCAGTTTGCCGATCATAAGCGGGCCTATTTGCTGGCGACGGCAATGGCCGCGCCTGCCATCAGGGTGCCGCCGGTCCGGTTGAACCAACGAACGGCGCGCGGGCTGTTGAACAGGGATCGGGCACGGGCCGCGGCGAGCGCGTAGCTGCCGAGCACCACGGTCAGAACCGCGACGCAGAGACCGGCCAATTCGGCATAGCCCAATAGATCGACTTGGCCGAGATCGATCAGGTTCGGCAGCAGCGCGAGATAGAAGCCCGCCACCTTCGGATTGCCGAGGCTCACCGACAGGCCTGCCAGGAACAGCGTGGCGCTGCGATCGCGGCGTGGTGCCGCGGCGGCGGTAGCTGCCTCGGCCGGCGCCGTCCACATCCGGTACGCCAGATAAAGCAGATAGGCGGCACCCGCGAATTTGATGACGGCAAAGGCCTCGTGGAAAGTATGTGCCACGACCGCAAGGCCGAGCACCGCCGCGGCCAGCCAGATCAGATCGCCGAGAATGAGTCCGGCCAGAAAAGGGACGACGCCGGCAAGCCCGCCGCCCATGACGCGAGCGACCAGGGCGACGATGCCGGGTCCGGGCGAAGCCGCGGCAACCAGCAGCGCGCCGGTGAAAATCAGGAGAGCGGTCAGGTCCATGGTGCGGTCTCGGCAGCGTATGCAGCGCCAGTCGGGGATGGGGGTATCAAGCGCACAGACTCGGAGTTACCCCCCTCCCCAACCCGCGATCGAGCTTCGCTCGATCGTACCCGCAAGGGGGGAGGGAGCGCGCTGTGCTCGGTGCCAGTTCGTACCACCCCCGTCATCCTCCGACCACCTTCAGCCGCAGCGCTGCGCTGCCGCGGTGATGGGCGTGGGTGATGGCGATCGCCAGCGCGTCGGCGGCATCGGCCGATTTCGGTTCGGCCTTGGGCAGCAGGATTTTCAGCATCATCGAGATCTGGTTCTTGTCGGCATGGCCGGCGCCGACCACGGTCTTCTTGACCTGGTTGGGCGCGTATTCCGCGACCGTAATTCCCACCATCGCCGGCGCCAGCATCGCGACCCCACGGGCCTGACCGAGTTTCAGGGTGGCGACGCCATCCTTGTTGACGAAGGTCTGCTCCACCGCGGCCTCGGCCGGCTTGAACTCGTCCAGCACCTTGGCGAGACCCTCATGGATCGCCAGCAACCGGCTGGCCAGCGGCAGGCTATCGGGCGGCTCCACCGAGCCGCAGCCGACGAATATCAGCCGGTTGCCCTCGATGTCGATCACGCCCCAGCCGGTCCGGCGCAGGCCCGGATCGATGCCAAGGATACGGACGGGCACGCGAATCGGCAGGTTGGTCATGGGGCAGTGATAACGCCACAGGACCGTGAACGAAACAACAACGGCAGTCGATACACAAAGAGCCGCATCCCCGCCAAAGCGATAGCGGCTCTGAACCGCCCTACCCGCCCATCTTGGCGACCAGCGCGTCGGAAACCTCGAAATTGGCGAACACGTTCTGGACGTCGTCATGCTCGTTGAGCAGGTCGATCAGTTTCAGAAGCTTTTCGCCGGTCTCGTCGTCCACCGCGATGGTGTTCTGCGGCTTCCAGGTCAGCGCCGACTTGCGGGCCTCGCCGAATTTCGCCTCCAGCGCCTTGGCGACCTCGCGAAAGGTCTCCTGCGAGGCGTAGACCTCGTGGCCGCCTTCGCTCGACGACACATCGTCGGCGCCAGCCTCGATCGCCGCGTCCAGCATCGCGTCGTCGGAGG
>JAQGJF010001042.1 GCA_028290765.1 Tardiphaga sp. | reverse complement strand
TATTGGTGGCCTGCGCCAGGAACAGGATCGACAGCGTCATATAGATGTTGGTGCCGTCCAGATTGAAGCTGTAGCCGGTCGGGATCACCAGGCCGACCACCGAGCGCGACGCGCCCAGGGCTTCCATCTTGGTGATCATTCGCGGCAGCACGGTCTCCGATGAACTGGTGCCGAGCACGATGAGAAGCTCGTCCTTGATATAGGCGATGAAGCGCAGGATCGAAAAACCAAAGGCGCGGGCGATGCCGCCGAGCACGACCAGCACGAAGATCAGCGATGCGAGATAGAAGGTGAAGATGAGATAGCCGAGATTGACCAGCGCACCGAGGCCGAACGATCCGATCGTAAACGCCATGGCGCCGAAGGCGCCGATCGGCGCGACCTGTACGATCATGCCGATGATGCGGAAAAACATCTTGCCGGCAAGATCGATCGCGCCGGCGATCTGCTCGCCCGGCTTTCCCATGTTGGCGATCGCAAATCCGCTCAGGATGGCGACCAGCAGCACCTCGAGAAGATCGCCCTTGGCCAGCGAGTCGAAGTATGAATTCGGAATGATGGCCAGCAGGTGGGAAACGAAGCTTTCCTCCTTGGCGCGGGTGACGTAGCTCGCGACCGATTTCGGATCGAGAGTGGCCGGATCGATATTGAAACCCGCGCCGGGCTGCAGCAATTCGCCGACCAGGAGGCCGATCAGCAGCGCCACGGTCGACACCGTTTCGAAATACAGCAGCGTTTTGACGCCAATCCGTCCGACCTTGCGCATGTCGCCGATCGAGGCGATGCCGTGCACCACGGTGCAGAAGATCGCGGGCGCGATCATCATCTTGATCAGCGCGATGAAGCCGTCTCCGAGCGGCTTCATGGCCTTGCCGGCATTCGGATAAAAATACCCGAGCGTCACGCCGACAGCGATCGCCACCAGCACCTGGATATACAGGATGCGATACCAAGGTTGCCTGGCCATCGGGGGCTTGTCCTTTCCGAAAGGCGCTACTCAAGAATGATCTCGCGCTGAAATTAGGGGGCGTTCGAGCCCGGGTAAAGTCACCTGATGGTTATGCACGCGACTAAAATCGAACGCAGCCCAGCCATGCTTGGCGCCAGACGATTTGTCACGTGCTATGAGTGCGAGCCAAGGACATCCATTGGAAAACAAGCCGGCGAAAGATCATGAGTTTTTTCGAGCGCCTGAAGACAGCAGCATCCGCCGAGTGGCGGGCCTACACCGAGCACCCCTTTACCAACGCCCTGGCGGACGGCTCGCTCGCCGAAGCGGCGTTTCGTCACTACCTCGTTCAGGACTATCTGTTCCTCATCGAGTTTGCCCGCGCCTACGCGCTTGCGGTCTACAAGTCGCCCGCGCTCGCCGACATGCGCGAAGCGGCGGCCGGCCTTTCGGCCATTCTCGACGTCGAGATGAACCTGCATGTCAAGCTCTGCGCCGGCTGGGGTCTGTCGCCGGACGATCTCGAACAGGCCGCTCCGGCGGCCGAGATGCTGGCCTATACGCGCTACGTGCTCGACGCGGGAATGCGCGGTGATCTGCTGGCCCTCAAGGTGGCGCTTGCCCCCTGCGTGATCGGCTACGCGGAGATCGCCAGCCGGCTCGCCGCGCGCCCCGACGCGTACGCCGCCACCAACCCCTATCGGGTCTGGATTACCGAATATGCCGGCGCCCCCTACCAGGAGGTCGCGGCGAAGGCGCGGGCGCAGCTGGATCGTCTCGCCGATCGCTATGCGACGGCGGCGCGCGAAGCCGAGTTGATCGCGATCTTCAAGGAAGCCACCCGGCTGGAGGCCGACTTCTGGGAAATGGGCTGGCGGGTAGTTAAATAGTCATCGCCCGCGCACTCATCCAATCGCGACGTAGCGCAGCCGATAATTTCCGCGTCGGCGCGGATCGCGCGGGCGATCCCGAGCAATTCACTTCGGCGGATTCACCGCGTCGAAACGTCTTTCGGTCCATGCTGCGCCGGCGTGCCAGGCATGGATGATCCCGAAATGACGAACCCCAATCAGCCATCGTCCGCGTTGGAAATACGAGGGTTAACAAAGCGTTTCGACCGGCTTGCGGTGGACGCGCTCGATCTTGTGGTCCGGACCGGAGAATTCTATGCGCTGCTGGGGCCGACCGGCGCCGGCAAGACGACGACGCTGCGCATGGTCGCCGGGCTGCTGCGGCCCGATGCCGGGTCGATTTCGATCCTGGGCATCGACGCCCTGGTCGATCCGGTCGCCGCCAAGCAGATCATGGCATGGGTCTCGGACGAGCCGATGATCTATGACAAGCTGACGCCGCTCGAATATCTCGAATTCGTCGCCGGGCTGTGGGGCTGCGATCCCGTGCTCTCGGAACGGCGCGCGCGCGATCTTCTGGGTTCGCTCGCGCTCGAGGCGCATCAGCATGAGCGCTGCGAAGGATTTTCCAAGGGCATGCGCCAGAAGGTGGCGCTGGCGGGCGCGCTGGTCCACGATCCCCAGCTGATCATTCTCGACGAGCCCTTGACCGGCCTCGACGCGGTGTCGGCGCGGCACGTCAAGGGATTGCTGCAGGACCGCGTGCGGTCCGGCTGCACCGTGATCATGACCACGCATATTCTCGAAGTCGCCGAACGCATGGCCGATCGGATCGGCGTCATCTCGAGCGGCCGGCTGGTGGCGGAAGGCACGCTGGCCGAATTGCGCCGGCAGAACGGGCAGGGCGACAGCAGCCTCGAAGACATGTTCGTTGCGCTGGTCGAAGCCGAGGCCGCCGCGGCATGAATTCGACCGCCACGGTAACCTGGTTTGCCGGCCACGAAATTCGGCTGGCGCGGCGCGAATGGCTGGCCATGATGACCGCGGGCCGGCGCTGGCGCGTCCGCAACATCGCCATCGCCTTGGTGTTTTTTGTCGCCCTGATGCATCTGCCGGCCTATGCGGTGGTCGGCCGGTTTGCCGACACGCAGGCGCCGCTGGACAAGGCCACGCTGATCGTCGTCACCACCAGCATCTTCCTGGCGTGGGCGCTGATGTTGTCACAAGCCATCGAATCCGTGACCCGGGTTTTCTACGCGCGGGCCGATCTCGATCTCATCGTTTCCTCGCCGGTGGCCTTGCCGACGGTATTTGCCGTGCGCCTCGGCGCCATCAGCCTCACCGTGACGGCGATGGCGGTGCTGCTGGCGACGCCGTTCATCGACGTTCTGGTGATCGGTGGTGGAGCCCGATGGCTCGCGGTCTATGGCGTGGTCGTCGCGGTCGGATTGTCGGCGACCGCGATCGCCATCGCGATCACGGTGGCGCTGTTTCGCAGTTTTGGCCCAAGCCGGACCCGGCTGGCGGCGCAGATTTTCGCGGCGATCGCCGGCGCCGGCTTCGTCATCGGCCTGCAGGTGTCGGCGATATTGTCCTTTGGCACCTTGTCGAGGTTTACGCTGCTGACCTCGGATGCGGTGGTGTCCTTGGCCCCCGATGCCGGCAGCATCCTCTGGTGGCCGGCGCGCGCGATTATCGGCGATGGCAACGCGCTCGGCAGCCTGCTCAGCGCCAGCCTTACCCTGCTCGGCGTGATCATCGCGATGTTCTCGCCGCGGTTTGCCGACTATGTCGCCACCGCGGTGCCGAAAGGGCCTTCGACAAACCGCACGGACCATGTTCGGCCGTTTCAGGCGGCGTCGCGGCGAAAAACGCTGAGGATGAAGGAATTCCGCCTGCTTCGTCGCGATCCCTGGCTGGTCTCGCAGACGCTGATGCAATTGCTGTATCTGTTGCCGCCGGCGGTGATGTTATGGCGCAGCTTCGCCGACAGTTCGACGGCGATCGTGCTGATTGCGCCGGTCGTCGTGATGGCAGCGGGCCAGTTGGCGGGCGGCCTCGCCTGGCTGGCGATTTCGGGCGAAGATGCTTCCGATCTGGTGACGACGGCGCCGTTGCCGATGTCCAGCGTCATCGGCGCCAAGGTCGAGGTGGTTCTGATCGTTATCGGTGCGGTGTTCGCGCCGCTGATCGTTGCCTTGGCCTTCGCATCGCCCATGCTGGCCGGGGTCACCGCGGGTGCGGTCATGCTCGCGGCGACTTCCGCGACCTCAATCCAATAGTCGTTTCGGGTGAAGGCCCGTCGGAGCCAGTTACGCCGCCGCCAGACCTCGTCACGCCTTGCGACATTCGCGGAGGCCTTCTCGTCGATCGGATGGGCCGCGACTGCCGCGCTGGCATTCGTCGCGCCGGTCCTGGCGGTCTTCACGGGATTGATCACCGTGGGCATGCTGGCGGCGACCTGGAAGATCAGTCCGGATCACGCATGAGTAACGATCGCGTGCGCCGATCCTCTGCACGCCTGTTCCAAAAGTTCTGAAGATCAGCGTTTTGAGGATCAGCGTTCAGAGGATCGTATTTCAAGAGAGGAAATGGGGCAGTCGATCTGACGCAAATGTGGGGCGTCAGATAATGTTTCAGCCTCGCGTGCTCAGCGACACGCCCAGAATATGCGCCTTCACGGTGGTCGCACCCGGCGTACGCTTCAGGATCTTGGCGATTTTCACGACGCCGGTCTTCTGCTTGGCTAACGTCTTGAGTTGACGGATATCGTCTTTCGTCCATTCGCGACGCTTGGTCGCGGTTTTTGCGGTCTTCTTCGGCTTCATCATCTTCTTCGTCTTCTTGGCCATGCTGGCTCCAATTGTTGAAGGCGCCTTTTATCACATCAATTTCAATTCGCAACGCCGCGTTGCTCGGGCTTAGCTTTGTCGAGAGCCGTAAGGAATAAGTTCAGGGAATTCTAAGATCAATCTTAGATGAATCTTAGAATTTGCTGCAGCTTACGCGGGCGCGCTGATGTGGTTATCATGTCGCAAGTTCAGATGAACAGATTGTCATCGGGCTGCATGCGTGGGATTTTCGGTATCGATTGCATCGTTTCTTTCACGGCTCGAAAGGGCGGAGATGATGGTTTTTGATTTAGCTCGCGAGAAATTAGCTCGCTGGAAAGTTGCATTGCGCCGGTAATCTGAGCAATTTTGACCGGTCACGCCGGATATCCGGCAGTTTCATTGCCCGACACGCCGGATGGTCGCCGACTTATGTCAATTCCGTGTCGTAAATTGAGCAATATTGAGCAGCGAATCAAAGATGAAGAAGATCAAGCTCGGCCCATGGCTGGGCGGCCCGCGGGCACGATCCGTGGAAGGGAGTTTTGTGCTGCCCGTTGAGAGGACGGATCATGCCAAAACCCGATTTCGTTTCCGGTTTAGTCTCCGCAACGATGCAGCATCCCCGCTGTCCCAAATGTCATTCCCGCATGCTGTTCGCGCGCATCGTCACCGGCTCGTCCGGGTTCGATCTTCACAGCTTCGAGTGCGACACCTGCGATCACGTCCATAAGGTGATTGTCGCGACCGACCCTTTCAAGTCGAAGCCGTTTCGTCACATCCTGGCGTAATCTGTTGGTCCGGACAGATTGAGGGACTTTGCTCGTAAGCGCGCTCGGGTGGATTTTGCACGGGCTTTTTCTTGAGCGCCCGGCGCCTCAGCGTCGCGGTCATCTTCAACGGTTTGCGCAACGTGTTGATGTCGAAGCCTTTTTCCAAACCGGATTTGGTCTCTCGCTCGCTGTAGACGCCTGCCGATATATTGCTCTTTTGCATTGAAGACGAAACCCTCTCGAATTCGGATCCGGAACGTCACAAGGACGCGTGACCCACCCTGAAAAAATCTGAGTGTCGAAGAACTGATCCGCAGGGACCGGACGCTCAGGGGGATGATCTAGGCGCGAGATAGTTTCAAATTTGATAAAGAAATTTTGGAGCCGGATGCGTGGTGGCTTTACGCTGAGTCGGCGTCGCCAGCCCCGTCATTGCGAGCGCAGCGAAGCAATCCAGGGCCG
>JAQGJF010000709.1 GCA_028290765.1 Tardiphaga sp. | reverse complement strand
CAGATATGAGCCGCAGCCGAGCACGACCGAACGTATCGCAGTCACGAGACAGCCTCCTGCGCAGTCGGCGCCGAGCTAAGAGCGCTGCCGTCGCGATTGAGCGTTTGATTGATCTTGGTCAGGAGATCGTAGCGGACCATCTCATAGCCAACATCGACGGCATAGGCAAAACCATCGGCGTCGGTGCCGCCGTGGCTTTTGACGACAATTCCATTCAGGCCGAGGAATACACCGCCGTTCGACTTGTTCGGATCCATCTTGTCGCGCAGCGCCTTGAAGGCGTTCTTGGCAAACAAATAACCGATCCGGGAGCGCCAGGTGCGCGCCATGGCGTTGCGCAAATATTCGGAGAGCTGGCGTGCGGTTCCCTCGGCAGCCTTGATGGCGATGTTGCCGCTGAAGCCTTCGCTGACGATCACGTCGGCGGCCCCCTTGCCGATGCTGTTGCCCTCGACGAAGCCAATGAATTCCATTTGCGGCGAATCGAGCGCGCGCAGCAGTTCCGCCGCCTCGCGGATTTCCTCGCCGCCCTTCATGTCCTCGACCCCGATGTTGAGCAAGCCGACGGTCGGCCGCTCCAGGTCGAACAAAACCCGCGCCATGGCGCTGCCCATCACCGCCAGCGTCTTCAAGTGCTGGGCGTTGCCGCCGATGGTGGCGCCGACATCGAGTATGACGGAATCGCCGCGCATGGTCGGCCAGATCGCGGCGATCGCCGGGCGCTCGATGCCATCGAGCATTTGCAGACAAATCCGCCCCATCGCCATCAGCGCACCGGTCTCGCCAGCGGATACCGCGACGTCGGCCTCACCCCTCTTCACCGCGTCGATCGCCATCCACATCGAAGATTTCTTGCGGGTGCGGCGCAACGCCTGGACGGGCTTCTCGTGCATAGCAATGGCGACGTCGGTATGGATCACGCGCGACACCGCCTTCAGCGCCGGATGCGCCGCTAGCTGCTTGTCGATCAGCGCGCTGTCGCCGAACAGCAGAAATTCGCTGTCGGGGTGTCGGGTCAACGAAATCGCCGCGCCGGGAACGACCACCGATGCGCCGATATCGCCACCCATGGCGTCAAGCGCGATTCGAACCTTTTGCGGCATGAACGTCCCGGAAATCTCTTTTGCGATTCATAAGCGCGAAGCTGCGAACGAAAACCAGCCGCTGCCAGCAGCAAGCGGCGAAGCACCAGCGCTCCTCCCCAACCGGGCGGGACAATAGCGTTTCCGCGCCCTGATACAACATCTTGACCGGACAGTAACGCTCGGTAAGGCCACAGCGGACGGAAAACGCACACGGCGGGGAACCTGCCGTATCCCGGTGTTTTCCGGCCAAAATGAAACGGAAATCGCCCCGGCGGGACGAAATCGTCGACTCATCCGCCTTTGGGCTTCTTCGAAGCCGGCGGTTTTGCTGCCGTTTTGAGAGCCTTGAGGGCGGCGAACGGATGGTCTTCCGGATCGACGGGCACGGCCGGCGGCTCGAAAACCACGCCCGGCTTGCGCGGATAGGGATCAATTCCCAAAAACAGGGCGTCGGTGGCCAGCCGGCCAAGATCGATCGCACCGTCCACGATCGGCTCGGGAGGATCCGGCACCTCGGCCTCGGTGTCATCGACGGATTCGGCCAGTTCCCTGATCTGCGACGCCGGCGCGAAAATCAGGTCGATCGCCTCATCGATGTCATTGTCGACCGGATCGAGCGTGACCACGCAGGTCTGTCCGATCCGGGCCCAGACCCGGCCCACGACGTGCACCCCGCCGTCGGGGATCGGGGTGACATCGAGCGACGCCTGCGCCGACGAAACATCACGCAGTCCGGCAACCGCCGCCATCGCGTCGCGCTCCGCCGCATTGGCTTCGATATCGCGATGCAGGCCGTGTTCGGGGATCTGGGCGACCATCATCGGGACGCTCCAGGGATTTTGCTTATCTGTCATCCGATCCATTCTGTTCACCCCGGTACCGCGTCGTGCGCGGGCGACGGAAACCGCCAGGTTGCTCCCGACAATTTCGCCTGATCCATGACAGCCAGGGCTGCAATGGCCCGCCCGACATAGGCGGCGAGCCGCCGCGCCTGCTCGATCTGCTGCCCATTGAAGATATTCTTGCACAGCGCCTGCGCCAGTGGTTCGTCGCCGGCGACAAGCGCATGGTCATAGGCCGCGGACCGGCCGTAGAAAGCCTCACCGAACTCCTGCATCCGTTTGGGCACCGCGAGATCGCCGGTGCCCAATTCACGCAGATTGTGGTCCATGTCGCTGCAGAATCGGTCGAACAGCGCCTGGGCGAGGCCGCCATCGTCCAGCCGTTTCATCTGCCGCAGCACCATCCACATATGCAGCAGCACCATGTCAAAACGGCCGTTAACTGTGTCCGGGACCCCCAAGGCTTGATAAAACAAGGGTTCTCGCGCCTGCGCCACGATCATGCCATAGATGGTCTCAATGGTGCCGCGCGACGGCGTCCGGGGTTTCAGGAAGTGGTTGAACGGCCAAAGCATCGTGGGGTCCTCAGGCGAGCCCTGTGGGTTCGCGCATGTTGCAATCAGAGGTCCTGCCCGGTACGTCAACGCCTCGCGTGATGCAAGAGGATGGGACCCGCTCCGGAATGACTATTTCGAGCCAAACAGGCGCAAACGCGCGCCGTCCAGGCGACGCGCGCACGGCGTGCTGGCGCGGGTTGCGGTCGGCTTTCGCCGCCATGCTGGTTTGCGCGGCGCTGGGCGGCTGCACCGGCGAGCAGTTCCAGAAGGGCTACATCATGCCCAACGGGGCGCTCGAGCAGATTCCGATCGGGGCCAGCCAGGACCAGGTGCTGATCGTGATGGGAACGCCGTCTACGGTGGCGACGCTGAGCGGCGAGGTGTTCTATTATATCTCGCAGCGCGCCGAGCGCGCGGTGGCGTTCATGCCGCAAAAACTCACCGACCAGCGCGTCATTGCGATCTATTTCGACAAGAATCGCCAGGTCACGCGACTGGCCAATTACGGCCTGCAGGACGGCAAGATCTTCGACTTCATCAGCCGCACCACGCCGACATCGGGCCAGGAGATGAGCTACCTGACGCCGCTGTTCAAGCTCATGAGCTTCCACTAGCGAACGATCGAACGCTTAGAGCGTAACCCGGATCAGCGAAAGCGACATCCGGGGCGCCGCACCGCACCCTCCCCTCCGGATTTCGCTTTCGCTGATCCGGGTACCGGCGCTAACCTTCCTGCAAAACAAAACAACCAAGCAGGGAGAATGCCGTGACCCGTCCGCTGTCTCGTCGAAGCGTGCTGTCCGCAGCCGCCGCCTTCTCGGCCACCGCCGCATGGCCACGCAGCGGCAGCGCCGCCGACTGGCGGCCGACCGAAACCGTCCGTCTCATCGTCCCGGCCGCGGCCGGCGGCAGCACCGATGTGATGGGCCGCTTCCTGGCGCAGCATCTGCAGGCGGCCTGGGGCCAATCCGCGGTGGTGGAGAATCGCTCGGGCGCCGGCGGCACCATCGGCACTGCCGAGGTCGCGCGCCAGAAGGGCGACGGCCACACCATCCTGATCGGCAATCCAGGTCCGAACGCCATCGCCTACAGCATCTTTCGCAACCTGAGCTACCGGCCGGAACAGCTGCAGCCGGTCAGCAACATGATCCGGATTCCC
>JAQGJF010000997.1 GCA_028290765.1 Tardiphaga sp. | reverse complement strand
CGTTGAGCACATACACCGATTTCCACTCCTGGCCCTTGGCGGAATGTATGGTGGAGAGGATCATGTAATCCTCGTCGAGCAGCGGCACGCCGGCCTGGTCGCTGGTGGCATCCGGCGGATCGAGCGTCAACTCGGTGAGGAAGCGCTCGCGCGACGGATAGCCGGAAGCGATCTGTTCGAGCTGGATCAGGTCGGCGCGGCGGGTCTCGGCGTCCTCGTGGATGCGGTCGAGATGCGGCTCGTACCACAGCCGCGCCCGTTCGAGATCGACCGGCCACTCCGAATGCCGAAGCTGAGCAACCGCCGCACTGAACGCCGTCCAGTCCTCGCCGGAGCGCGGTGGCTTGGGCGCGGTCGTCAGTGCCGCGATCGGATCGGCAGCCTCGGCCATGTGATCGAGCACACGTTGCGCCGAGGCGGGGCCGACGCCGGGCAACAGATGCATCAAGCGGAAACCGGCGACGCGGTCGCGCGGGTTTTCGACAAAACGTAAAAGCGCCAGCATGTCCTTGATGTGGGCGGCGTCGAGAAATTTCAGCCCGCCGAATTTCACGAACGGAATGTTGCGGCGGGTCAGCTCGATCTCGAGCGGTCCGCTGTGCGACGAGGTGCGGAACAGCACCGCCTGCTCCTTGAGGAGGGTGCCGGACTCGCGGTTCTCGAGAATACGCTCGACGATGCACCGCGCCTGGTCGGCTTCATCGCGCACGCTGACCAGCCGCGGCTTTTGACCGGAGGTGCGCTCGGTCCACAGGTTCTTGGTGAAGCGCTCTTTCGCGAGACCGATCACGCCATTGGCGGCGGCGAGGATGGTCTGGGTCGAGCGATAGTTGCGGTCGAGCGTGATGACCTCAGCCTTCGGGCTGAATTGCGCGGGGAAGTCGAGGATGTTGCGCACGGTGGCCGCGCGGAACGAATAGATCGACTGGGCGTCGTCGCCGACCACGGTGAGGCCGTGGCCGCCGGGCTTCAGCGCCAGCAGGATCGACGACTGCAACCGGTTGGTGTCCTGATATTCGTCGACCAGCACATGGTCGAACCGGCTGCCGATGTCGTCGGCCAGAGCCGGGTCGCTCATGGTCTGCGCCCAGTAGAGCAGGAGGTCGTCGTAATCGAGCACGTTCTGGCGCTGCTTGGCCTCGACATAGGCCGCGAACAATTGCTTCAACTCGGCCGCCCACCCGGCGCACCATGGGAATGACGCGCCGAGAACCTGTTCGATCGGCGTCTCGGCATTGATACAGCGGGAATAGATCGCCAGGCACGTGCCCTTGGTCGGGAACCGGCTTTCGGTTTTGGAGAATCCGAGTTCGTGCCGGACCAGGTTGATCAGGTCCGCGGAATCTTCGCGGTCATGGATGGTGAAACCGGGATCGAGCCCGATCCGGTCGGCGCAGTCGCGCAACAGCCGGGCGCCGATGCCGTGGAAGGTGCCGGCCCAGGTCAGCGCGTCGGTCATGATCCCGGCGTTGCTGCCCATCACCTTGCGCGCGATGCGCTCGACCCGGCGCGTCATCTCGGCGGCGGCGCGGCGCGAAAACGTCATCAGCAGAATGCGCCGCGGGTCGGCGCCGTTGACGATGAGATGCGCGACGCGGTGGGCGAGGGTGTTGGTTTTGCCTGAGCCGGCACCGGCGATCACCAGCAGCGGCGCGGCTGCGACACCGTCGGCATTCGCCACGCCATGCTCGACTGCCCGCCGCTGCTCCGGATTGAGCGTATCCAAGTAGGCTGCTGCTGCTGGCACGGTTGGTCAGTCCCCGAATCAGCAAACACGATCCGTGATTCCGGGCGGGTTCGCAACGCGGGATACGGCACGTCTTTGGAACAAACGACGCAGAAATCATCGGCATTGCGGAGGAACCTGCTGCGCATGGGTCCGTTTCTTCGCTGGGGCGCCGCAGAGCGAACCCTGATCGAGGAAACGAAGGAGAGGCAGATGAACCCGAAACGAATCATTCTCGCCGGCTGCGCCGCGACGGTTCTGGGTATCGGAACCGCCTTGGCCGGTCCGTGCAATACCACTGGCCAGGCCGATGCGGGCGCCGGGCCAACCGTCGGCAGCACCGGGCAGACCACCGGCGTGGCGCGGCCGGATGCCAACCAGCACCCGCCGACCAGCGCGATGAACCAGGCTTCCGGAACCACGGCAACGTCTTCGCAGGATGCGCAGCGCCAGATGCAAGGCCAGCCGACAGCGGCACAGCAGGCCCAGGGCGCGACATCGACCAGCGAAAAGATGGCCGACCAGGGCTGCTGACGCGACGATGCATTGAAAGAAGTTGTTGGGTGTGCGCCGCCTCCTGATCAGGCCATGCTTGCGCTCCATTCGGGGCGGTTCTACCCTCTCGCTTGCGCAACGGTTGCGCATTACTCGTTGGGAGGGACCTCAATGGCCTGGAAGACTCCGAAGATCGTCGAGGTGCCGGTGGGCATGGAAATCAACATGTACGCCTGCGCCGCGCGCAAATAAATCGCGGACACCACCTGTCCGGCTCCGGGAGCGAGGACGTTGTCCCTGGCCTCCGGAGCCGGGCGGGTAAATGAGTTGTGCGTAGATCGCTCGACCGCCATATTAACCCATCATTAACCAAACCCGCCGATCCTTGGATCATGCAAGGAAACGCTGGGTCGTCGACAATGATCGCTGACAGCAATAGCAATATCGCCTGGCACAGGGTTCAGCTGCGGAAGAACCGTGAGGCCCTGCGGGCGATGGAAATTGGCCGGTTCAGGATTGGCCAAACCGCCGATTCGAGCGGCCAGGCGGAACACCAGGCGGTCGCCAGGCTGAAGCGAAAAATAGCCGAATCCGAGCGGTGCATCGCGGCCCATGATCGGCGCACCAAGCGACCGCTCGCAACCGACCTGCAAAGTCTCGCCGGGCTTCGCTGGAGCAGCTGGAATACCCGCGCTCTCGCTCGATAAGATCCCGCGACGGCGCCCCCTCCGCGACCGGTATCGCTGTGTGTCGCCGATGTCTCGTCATCGGTTGCCGGTTCGTGATAGTCTGCCCCCGCGATAGTGCCGTCGCCGGCTTCTTTCATCGGATCGTGAATGCCCATTCGTGCAAGAGCCTTGGTGGCAGCGGTCGTGTGTTGTCCGGTGCTGCTGCCGGCCGGCCTGCACGCCGAAGGCATCGATACCGAACATCTGTTCGGCTTCATGATCGGCTCCGATGTCGGCGATGTCGGCGAGCGCGAATTCCAGAGCCAGACCACCGGGAGGTTTTCCAAAAGCGGCGGCCGTTACCGGGCGGTCAGCCAGGAACTCGAACTGGAATTCGTGCCGGCGAAGAATTTCAGGATCGAAGTCGGCGGCGCCTTCGCGGCCCATGACATCGCCGGCGTCTCCGGTCTTGACGATCGCCGCCAACTGGCCTGGCAAGGCGCCTCGGTGGATTTCCGCTATCGGTTCTGGGATCGCGAAACATCCCCGTTCGGCCTGACCTTCGCGGTCGAGACTCACGCCGACCGCATCGATGAGACCAGCGCCGCGCTGGTCCGGAAATACGGCACCGACCTGACGGTGGCATTCGACCGCGAACTGGTCCCCAATTTCGTCGTCGCCGCGCTCAACCTGTTCTATCAGCCGGAATGGACGCGCTTTGCGAGTTCCGACATGTCGGAGCGCGAAGCCACCATTGGCGCCGCGGTGGCGGTGATGGCGCAGCTTCGGCCAGGTTTTTTCCTCGGCGGCGAGGTGCGCTATTTGCGGAAATACGAGGGGCTGGGTCTCGACGAGTTGGCCGGGCAGGCGCTGTTCATCGGACCCACCGCCTATCTCAAGCTCTCGGAAAAGTCCCGGCTGACGGCGTCCTGGAGCGTCCAGGCCTGGGGGCGCTCGGCGGAGAATGGGGGGACCCTGGACCTCACCAATTTCGAACGCCATCAGGCCCGGCTGATTTATGGGATCAATTTCTGATCCGGCCCGTCGCGGCGGTATCCGGGAAGGGCGAAATTCTCACGCCGTCTTGAAAACCCCTCGCGTCCGCCGTCGTAGCTATTCGTGCTATGGTTGCGATGAGGCCTAGGAATATTTGCAATGAATCCCATCGACCTGATCGTGACGGTTTGCGCCGTGTTGTCGCCGACCGTGTGCGAAGAAACCCATCTGACCTTCAACTGGAGCGGATCGCTGCAGCAATGCGCGATGAGCGCGCCGCCCTATATCGCGCAGTGGGTCGGCGAGCATCCGAAATGGAATGCGGTCCGCTGGCGCTGTGAGTACCCGCATACGAATGACAAGGCGTGATGCTGAGTCGTCCCGGCCTTCGCCGGGTCGACTCGTGGAAGCGCATCCTCTCACCTACTTCCTGCACTCCTTCAAATCCTTGTCCGCAATCGAGAACACCGCGTCGGCCTTGATCTCGATATCCCGCACCAGGCACTGCTTCTTGTCGCGGTAGCCGACTTTGGCGTCGTAGCGTCCGGGCTCGATGCCGGTGATGCGCAGCCGCTCGTCGTGGTCGACTTCCTTGTCCTTGTCATTCAGGGTCTGGTTCGGTCCGAAGGCGTCCTTGCCGGCGGGCGAGAGCTGGAAATTGGAAATCGTAGCTGTGGTCAGGTTCCAGAGCCGGATGCCCTTGCCCTGCGCCGCCAGCGGGCCGGCGGTGGCGAGCATCAAGCCCGCCGCGATCATTGAAGCGCGCAACATGACGACCTCCCTCGTTATTTTCACAGAACGTTTCACGAAACCCTTCTCTTGGCGTTATCACGGCGTGCCATGACCGCGCCAGCTGGTCACGACATCGCGTTGTTCGATTGCGCCACCCGCGCCAGCTCCGCCTTGATCGCCAGGATTTCTTTTTCGTCGCGTGCGTTGCGCGGGGTGCCGATCGGCATCACCGCGAGAATTTGGGCCGGTCGTGGCGACAGCAGGAACAGGCGGTCGCCGAGACGAACCGCATCGTCGACATCGTGGGTCACCAGCAACGTCGTCACCTTCCGGCTGTCCACCAGGGTGGCGATCTGATCGCGCAGCCGGACTGCGAGGGCGTTGTCGAGCGACGCCAGCGGCTCGTCGAGAATGAGGAAGTCCGGCTCGATCGCGAACGCGCGCGCCAGCGCGACACGCCGGGCGAGGCCCAGCGATAGCTCGCCGGGAAAATGGCTGCGGTGGCCGGTCAGTTCCAGGATCGCGAAAAGCTCCGTGAGTTTGGCCTCGTCGGCGTGCGGCGCGACCAGCCGCACATTGTCGTCGACCGATCGCCACGGCAGCAATCGCGGCTCCTGGAACACCATGCCGATCCGGGCCTTGGCCGGGCGCGAGACGCGGCCTTCATAATCGGGATCGAGGCCGGCGATCAGGCGCAGCAGCGTGCTCTTGCCGCAGCCGGACGGGCCGACCAGCACGCCGACTTCGCCGCTGCCAAGCTTGAAGGAAACATCGGCCAGCACATCGTGGCGCTCGCCCGCCGCGTTGGTGTAGGCCTTGCGTGCGATGGAGACTTCAAGCTGCACGCGGACGCCACCTTGATATCCGGGCCTCGAAAGGCTGCACCAGCACCACTTCAATGGCGAGGACCACGGCCGCGAAACTCAGCGAATAGGCCAGCAGGCGCGGGATATCGAACAGCTGGAACGCGACGCCGATCTCGAAGCCGACGCCGTTCGGCCGTCCGAGCAATTCGGCCACCAGCACGATTTTCCACACCAGCGACAGGCCGGATCGCGCGGCGGCGGCGATGTAAGGCGCGAGCTGCGGCAAGGCAATATGCCGAAAGGCTTTTCCGCGCGGGATCGCGAACACATTGGCCATCTCATCCAGCGATGCGTCGAGCGCGCGGGTGCCTTCGCGCACGGTAACGACCGCGGTCGGCAATTTATTGATGGCGATCGCCGCGATCGCCGCGACCTCGGTCAGGCCGGCCCAGATATAGGCCAGCACGATGACGACCAGAGCCGGCAGATTGAGCAGCAGGATCAGCCAGGGATCGCCGAGCCGGTTGGCGATCCGCACCCGGCCCATCAGATAGCCGATCGCGGCGCCCAGCGTCATCGCCAGCGTGAAGGCCAGCGCCACGCGCGCCAGCGTGACGCCGAGATTGAAAAACAGTGCGCCGGATTGGGCTTCCGTTGCTATCGCCGCGAGCACGGCAGGCGGCGCTGGCAGTTTCTGTTCGCCGGCCAGGAGCGCGGCGCCCCACCAGGTGCCTAGGAACACGGCGAATGACACGAGACGGAGCATTTCAATCTCCGCCGCTCAGGCGATAGAACGTGCCGGGATCAAGTTCTCGCGCTGGCCCGACCAGCTCGCTGCCGCCGATGCCGGCCAGTACGCGAAACAGGATCAGCGCGTCGGCTTCCTCATCGGCGATGGAGCGGCGCGGAATGCCTTCGCGGTAGCGGTCGCGGTACGCATGCAAGGTCGCGGCATCGGGGGCGCCGGTCAGCTTCGCGATCCGTTCCCACTCGGCATCCGAATTCGCCAGCATTTCCTTGGCCTCGCGGGTCACGGCGATGAAACGCGTCAAGGCGTCGCGATGGGTATTGGCCCAGTCTTCGTCGAAGACGTAGCCGAGCATCGCGGTGCGGCCCTTGGCGCCGAACGTCGGCAGCAGATCCTCGATTCCGGTCAGGCGGCGAAAGCCCCTGGCTTCCAGCGCGGCGCAGAAATTCCAGTAATTGACGGTGGCGTCCATCTCACCGCTGACGGTTTTTTCCGCCAGCAGCGGCGGTGCACCATAGGCGATGGTGGCCTCACTCTTCGGATCGATGCCGTTCTGCTTCATCGAGGCACGCAGCAGCAGCCAGTTCTTGTCGATCGGACCTCCGGCGACCGCGAGCTTGCGGCCCTTGAGGTCGGCCAATGATCGGATCGGAGAATCGTTGCGGACCATGACAGCGCCGAGCGCGCTCGAATAGGGATAGAATTTCAGCCTGGCGCCGAGGCCGCGTTCGCGCGACACCCACAGCCAGTCGGAGATGATGATATCGGCGCTGCCGCCACGCAGCGCGATCTTGCCGGCTTCCGGGCTTGCCAGTTCGCTGACCGCGATGGCGAGATCTGCTTTCTTGTCGAGGCCGTGGGTACGTATAACATCGAGTTCCCAGGCAAAGGTCCCGGTCTTCTGCGCCGCCAGGCGGATGGTTTCGGTGGCACGGGATTGGCCGGACCAGCCGGTAACGAACACGGCTGCAACGAACAGAAGGCGGCTGAAAGCTCTCATCGCGTCCCTTATTGTCGGAATGACCGGCCCGAGTCTAATGATTGGAGTCTAAAGGCTGGCGCCGTGGCTGCGACATTCCGATCAAGCATTTCCTCAACCAGTTGGTTTTTTGTATAGTAGCACGGCGATCAGCAGGAGGAAGATCATGGCAGCTGCCCGATGGATGCGACTTAGTGTCTGCGCAGGTGCTGCGCTGGGCGCGACGATCCTTGTCTCGACCCTTGCCGTTCGGGCCGACAGCGTCAACGATTATCCCACCTCGGCGCGGTCCGAATATGTGTTCGGCTGCATGAAGGCCAATGGCGAAACCCGCCAGGCGCTCGACCAGTGCTCCTGCTCGGTCGACGTCGTCGCGTCGCTATTGCCGTATGACCGCTACGTCACCGCCGAAACCGTGCTGAGCATGGCGCAGGTGCAGGGCAACCTCGGCGGGCAATTCCGCTCGTCAGAGCAGGCCAACAGCGCGCTGAATGATTTGCGCCGTGCGCAGGCGGAGGCGGAGGTCAGGTGTTTTTGAGGTGATGATGCCTTTCTTATCCCTCCCCCTTGTGGGGAGGGTGGCCGGCCGATAGGCCGGTCGGGTGGGGGTAACCACGAGCAATCGCGCTTGTGGTTACCCCCACCCCGGCCTCCGCTTCGCTCGGCCGACCCTCCCCACAAGGGGGAGGGATACCGATAGTCAAATCCCCGAGCCCTCGGCCTTCCATTCGCCCTGGAACACGTGGCCCTCGGTATCCCGGGCCTCGACATGGACGCGCTTGGCGCCGTTGGGGACGTAGGTGAAGCGGAGATTGGGATCCTCCGAAATCGAGATGCCGCCTTCCATTTTCAGGATCGGGCTGTCGTCCTGCGCGATCCGCAGGTCGTCGACGAAGAACGGCGGAATATAGAGCTGCGTGACCTGGTCCATCTGCAGGCCTGAATTGTTCGGATGGCCGATCATGATCTGGGCTTCGCGGGCGCCGCTGGCCGGGCCTTCGGACGATTTGGCGAATTGCCGGAACCGCATCTGGCCGAGTTTTGCCTTGGCGTCGTCGGCGTTCTTGGCGGCGGGCGCGGAGCAGCCGCCGGAGGCTTTGACGTAGGTCTTGCTCACATAGAGCCTGCCGTCGCTCAGTTCGGCGACCGCATGGACGTCGGTGTAATTGTTGACCCGTACCCGGGTGGAAATTTCCGACACCGCGGCGTCGCGTCCGAGTTCGAACCGCGCCGCCATCGGCGCCGGGTTCTGGTCGATCACCAGCGTAATGGCGACGACATGCCGCGGATCGCCGGGCGGCAGCAAGCTGCGCAGCGTCACCGGGACGATCGCCGCGTCTTCGGCGCGGTATGGCATTTCGATGGCGATCACGCCGGCGCCGTCGTCCATGGCGCGGTTGTTGAAAATGTCCTGCACCAGGCCGGGCCACGGATCATAAGATTCGGCCGCCGGCACAGGGCCGGCGCCGAACTGCAGGGCAATCAGCAGGCTACCGAGGTGGAGCAGGCGAAGTCCCGACATCGTCGCGTTCCTTTCCAGGATCGAAGCAACGTAGCTCGAGTATAGGCCAGCCACGCGGTCATTCCCATTCAATTTCAGAATATGCTGCAGTTGCGTTGCGGGCATTGTAGTCGTCGAACAAACCCCACCGCGACCGCTCAGAGGCGGCGGCGGTAGCGGCGGCCTTGGCAAGCGTCTTGCCGTCGGCGACCAAGGCGCGCGTATCGCTGGCCAATGTCTGAAGATAGCGGCGCTCATCGGACAGGGCGCCGGGCCAATCACCGACCGGACCGTGACCCGGAACCACGCGCCGTGCCGGCACGGCACTGAGCTGGTCAAGGACCGCAAGCCAGCCGCGTATGCTGCCGTCGAGCACGGGGATGTGGGCCTGGAACACCAGATCGCCGGCGTACAGAATACCACTGCTCGCATCGAGCACGGTCAGGTCATTATCGCTATGCGCCACCGGCCATGCCCGCAGCAGCAGCTTCCGGCCGCCGAGATCGAGTGTGAGTTCCTCTGCCACCAGTACCGTCGGCGGAACGAGGCGGACTTCGTCGATCAACGCATCGCCCATCAGGCGACGAAAGGCATCGAGATAGAATTTTCCGCGTGTCGCCAGCGCCCGGCCCAGGTTTTTGTGCCCGACAAACGTCGCGCCGGATTCAACGAAGGCCGCGTTGCCAAATACATGATCGGGGTGGCCGTGGGTGTTGATGACATAGCGGATCGGCTTGTCGGTGCGGGCCCGGATCGCGGCGAGCAGGCGCCGGCCTTCGCGGACGCTGCCGCCGCTGTCGATGACGGCGACGGCGTCGTTGCCCACGACGAATCCGACATTGGCGATGGCCCCCTCATTGTCGGCGGTCATCAACTCCGTCACGCCGATGTGAACGAAGGCACTGGGTGAGATCTCGGTTACCGAGAGTGGCTCCGGCGTTTGCTGAGCCTGCACATCGGCGGTCGAAGCGATCAGCGCAACGACGGCAAGGGTCATGAGAAGACGCTTCATGCGAACAGACTGCGTCTGACCACAGGTCGAGACAAGGTTGTTGCGATGCAGCACGCCGAAGAATCTTTCACAGAAACGCCGCCATCATTTCCCTTACAGGCAATACCGGTACCGGCGGATGTGCCAGCATGGTTTGTTGAATTGGAGAAGATGCGGATGAAGAATGCCGGGTTGCAGCGTTGGGCAGTCCTCGCGACCCTGTGCGCCGCCATGGTCATGATGGCCGATCGCGACGTCGCGCGGGCGCAGCAGGCGCAGGACAATAGCGACCCGTCGATCGAACTGGTCGATCCCAAAGTGCTGCGGGTCTGCGCCGACCCGCGCAACATGCCATTCTCGAACGAGAAGAGCGAAGGGTTCGAGAACAAGCTCGCCGAATTATTCGCCGCCAAGCTGCAGAAGAAACTCGACTACATGTTCTTTCCGCAGGCCACCGGCTTCGTGCGGGTGACGCTCGGCG
>JAQGJF010000945.1 GCA_028290765.1 Tardiphaga sp. | reverse complement strand
GGCGATGATCGGCTGGATCAAGGATCTCACCGGCAGTTTCCGGGGCGGCTTGTTTTTCGTCGCCGGACTGCTGGTACTGTCGGCAATCCTCACCCTGGTGCTGGCGCGCTCGCAGCGCACGTCCGCGGCAGCTGCCGCGCTTCCGCAACGATAATTCCTGAACCCATTCCACGGAGAATTCAAATGCGTGAATATTCAATCGCGGCGATCCCGGCCGATGGCATCGGTCCCGAAGTCATCGCCGCCGGCACCACCGTGCTGGAAAGCCTCCAGAAGCGGATGGGCGACGTCAAGTTCAACGTCGAGACCTTCGACTGGGGCTCGGCCTATTATCGCAAGCACGGCATCATGATGCCGGCGGATGGTCTGGCGAGGCTGAAAAAATTCGATGCGATTTATTTCGGCGCCGTCGGCGCGCCCGACGTTCCCGACCACATCACGTTGTGGGGACTGCGATTGCCGATCTGCCAGGGTTTCGATCAATACGCCAATGTGCGGCCGACCAAGATCCTGCCCGGCATCACCTCGCCGCTGCGCAATGTCGGCATCGGCGACCTCGACTGGGTGATCGTGCGTGAAAATTCCGAAGGCGAATATGCCGGCTGCGGCGGTCGCGTGCACCGCGGCCTGCCCGAGGAAGTCGGCACCGAGGTGGCTGTATTTACCCGGGTCGGGGTCCAGCGCATCATGCGCTACGCCTTCAAGCTGGCGCAGTCGCGGCCGCGCAAGTTCCTCACCGTCGTCACCAAGTCCAACGCGCAGCGCCATGGCATGGTGATGTGGGACGAGATCGCCGAGGAGGTGTCGAAGGAATTTCCCGACGTCAGCTGGGACAAGATGCTGGTCGACGCGATGACGGTGCGGATGACCTTGAAGCCGCAAAGTCTCGACACCATCGTCGCCACCAATTTGCACGCCGACATCCTGTCGGATCTCGCCGGCGCGCTGGCCGGCAGCCTCGGCGTCGCGCCGACCGCCAATATCGATCCGGAGCGCCGCTTCCCCTCGATGTTCGAACCGATCCACGGCTCGGCCTTCGACATTACCGGCAAGGGCATCGCCAATCCGGTGGCGAGCTTCTGGACCGCGGCGCAGATGCTGGATCATCTCGGCGAGACCGACGCTTCGGCGCGGCTGATGCGGGCGGTGGAAAAGGTGACCGGCGCCGGCATTCTCACTCCCGACGTCGGCGGCAGCGCGACGACGAAGCAGGTGACAGACGCCGTGGTGGAGGCGATCCAGAGCTCCAACATCTGAGAGCCTGACTCGGGATTGGCGAGGCGGCGCTTCTTTCGCGCCGTCTCGAACCAGGGCGGTCTGCAGCCGTTCGCCAACCGACGGCCCGGATTCCTGCGCCGCTGATGCGCAACGACATTCAACCGGATTCATCGCTTCGCCTGCAAAGCCGGCAACGTGCATTACGAAGCGGCACGGCGCATCCATTCCCTGGGCAGTGAAGAACAACGAGGGCCTGTCCTCGCACGTCGCACTGCAGAAATGCCCACTGTCGCCATTCGCATCGATGGCTAAGCTTTTGCGCAACGCAGAGGAGTGGTCATGAGAATGAAATTGAATTTGATGTCGCTGTGGTGCGGTGCACTGGCCTTCGCCATGCCGTTGGCGGCTCCCGCACTGGCAAAGGATGTGGTGAAGCTCGCCTTTATCGGCCCGCTCACCGGCGGCAATTCGGCTCCGGGGCTTGGCGGCCGCAATTCGGCGACGCTTGCCGTGCAGCTGCGCAACGCCGATCCGGCGGCCAAATACACGTATGAACTCGTCACTTTCGACGACGAATGCAAGCCGAATGTCGGCATCCAGGTGGCGACCAAGGCGGCGTCGGACAATTCGATCATCGCCGGCATTACGCATTATTGTTCCGCGGTCGGCATTGCGACGGTCGATACCTATGCGCGTTTCGGGCTCCCGGTCGTGGTGTGGGGGGCTATCCTGCCTGAGATCACCTACGGCAACGACTATCCGGAAGTTCATCGCGTCAACGGCACCATGATCAACGAAGGTAAGCTCGCGGCGGAGTTCCTGACCAAGCAGGGCTACAAGAAGTTCGTCGTGGTCCACGACACCACGGACTACGGCAAGGGCCAGAACAAGTATTTCAGCGAATTCCTGAAACCGACCGGCGGCGAAATCGTCGCGACGTTCCCGGTTAGCCCCGACCAGCAGGATTTCACCGCGGAGCTGACCAAGATCAAGGAACTCAAGCCCGATCTGATTCTGGTTGGCGGGCTCACGCCGCTCGGCGTGCGGCTGCGCGCGCAGATGGATCGCGTCGGCGTTACCGCGCAGCTTGCCGGCGTGTCCGGCATCATGACGGCGGGTTTTCTCGAAGGCGCCGGTGCCGCGGGCGAGGGCACGGTTTCGTTCCACAACGGCGCGCCGATCAGCAAGTATGCCCAGGGCCAGGCGTTCCTGGATGCCTATGCCAAGGCCGGCTTCCGCGAAGATCCCGATGCCTACGGTCCCTTTGCCTATTCCGCGACGACTTTGATCATCGACGCCATCGAGAAGGCCGGTCCCGACCGCAAGAAGGTGAAGAGCCTGCTGAATGCCACCAAGGGCTACCAGGCGCTGGTCGGAGAGATCAACTTTGACGATCATCGCCAGAACATCGTCAGCGCCAATGTCTATGTGGTTCAGGACGGCAAGTGGGTCTACTGGCCCGACAGCGACTACGGCGCCGGCAAGAAAAAGCTCGCCAAGAATTAGCCAAGAACTAGCCGATATCCAGCCATTCAAACCGGCCTGTCGCGTCGCGCCGAGCTTTCGCCTGACGCGACAGGTGTCACCGCAAGCGGTTAAACCGGAGATCCATGATGGACGTCGGCATTCTTGCCCAGCAGTTGTTCAATGGCCTGATGCTCGGCGTCATTTACGCGATGATTGCGGTGGGCTTTTCGCTGTTCTTCGGCGTGCTCGACGTCATCAAGTTCTCGCATGGCGACGTCGTCACCGTCGGCGCGTTTTCCAGTCTCGGCGCAGCCGGGCTCGCCGGCGCCTTCGGGATGCTGCCGCCGGCGCTTGCCCTCGCCGCCGGGCTGCTGGCCGCGGTCGCGGCCGGCTCGATCGCCGGCGTGGTGATCGGGCGCGTGCTGGTGATGCCGCTTCGCCATGCCCCGGCGATCAATGTGCTGCTCGCGACGCTGATGGCGGGCACCGTGTTGCGGGAAGCCATCCGGCTCGGCGTGCCCAATGGCGGCAATCCAAAACCGTTTCCGGCGCTGCTGCCGGGCGGCGCGATCACGGCCGGTTCGTTCAGCGTCGGTGTCGACAGCGTGATGATCCTGTGCGCCGGCCTGGTGTTGGTGTTCGCAACCCACCTCCTGATCACGCGAACCCGCTTCGGCCTCTCGATTCGCGCGGTCGCGCAGGATGGCGAAGTCGCGCGGCTTGCCGGCATCGATTTCCAGCGCGTGGTGCTGGGGACCTTCGCGCTCGGTTCGGCGCTTGCGGCTTTCGCGGGCTGCATGCTCGGCCTGTACTACCGCGAGGTCAATTTCAACATGGGGGTGTTGCTTGGCATTATCGGCTTCGCCTCGGCCGTGATCGGCGGGCTTGGCAGCCTGCTCGGTCCGATTCTCGGCGGCTTCCTGTTTGCCGGCGTGCAGACCCTGGTCGTGGTCGTGCTGCCGTTTTCGAGCGCCTACAAGGACGTGGTCGCCTTTGCCGCGATCATCGTACTGATCGGCATTTTTCCGACCGGCCTGATTGCCGAGCGGCGCAGCGAGCGGGTCTGAGATGAGCAGCATTCCCGCGCAGGCGCCGATTCCCATGCTGTCATTACTGCAGATGCAGCGGTTCCCGCGCACGGTCGTCGTCCTCACCGTGGCACTGCTGTTCGGCGGCGGCGGGTTGATGATGCACGCCGAGTCGCAGGCCCAGGTGCTTGGCCTGCTCGCCGGGTTCATCGTCGTGTTCGCATTGGCCGATCGTACGGCATTCGGGCGCGAAGTATCGGCGATCTGCAGCGACTACGGTGGCTTTGCCAATACCACCGCATTCGTTTGCGCGCTTGTGGTGGTGACGGCCTTCCATAACGAACATTATACGCTGCTGATGCTGTCGACCGTGGCCCTGTTCGCGACCGCCTGCATTGGCCTCAACCTGCAAATGGCCTTCGCCGGCATCGCCAATTTCGCCGGCGCCGCGTTCTTCGTGATCGGCTCCTACACCGCCGCGGTGCTCACCGCCTATGCGGCCTTGCCGCATCTTCTGATCCTGGCGGTCGGCGGCATCGTGGCCGGCGCGGTCGGCGTGATCCTGCTGCTGCCGGTATTGCGCACGCGCGGTCATTACGCCGCGCTCGTCACCATCGCGTTCGGGCTTCTGCTGCGCAGCCTGCTGGAGGTCAACGACAGTTTTGGCGGCCCGCAGGGCATGAAGATCAAGGGCTTCTCGCTGTTCGGCTTCAACTTCAATCGGGTGTCGTCGCTCGGATCTTGGGACGTCTCGTTCTATCTGCCCTACGCCGTTCTGGCGATCGGCCTGTTCGCCATGGCGTTCACGCTGATGCGCAGGATCGAACGTTCCTGGATCGGCATCGCGCTCGACACCGTGCGCAGCGACGAACCCGCGGCATCGGTATTCGGCCTGTCGATCGCGCGCTGGAAGGTGGTCGCATTCCTGATTGGCAACATGGTGATCGGCGTCGCCGGCGCGCTCTATGGGATGATGAACGGATTCGTGACGCCAAACGGCGCCG
>JAQGJF010000944.1 GCA_028290765.1 Tardiphaga sp. | reverse complement strand
CGCTGCAGGCGGCGCCGCAGAAGGCCTGGTCCGGCAAGGTGGAAAACGTCGCCGCCGGCCAGCAGGCATTCACCCATCGCGCGATGATGAATTCGCTCGCCAGCAAGGGCGAATGGAAAGCCGATCTGGAAAACAGGAAGGCAGCTTAGTTCCAAATGGCCACAAAACCCCCGCCGCGTCCGGTGCCGCGCCTGTACCTCGCTACACCGGTCGTGGACGATCCGTCGTCGCTGGCCGCAGGCCTGCCGGCTCTGCTGGCGGCTAACGACATCGCGGCGGTGCTGGTGCGGCTTGCCCCCACCGACCCGCGCACCATGATTGCCCGCATCAAGGCGCTGGCGCCGGCGATCCAGAACGGCGGCGCTGCGTTGCTGATCGACGGCCCGGTCGAGTTGGTCGCCCGCGCCGGGGCCGATGGCGCGCATCTCTATGACATCGAAGCGCTGCAGGATGCATTGCCGAGCCTGAAGCCGGATCGCATCGCCGGCGTCGGCGGGTTGACGACCCGGCACGATTCCATGACCGCCGGCGAGGCCGGCGCCGATTACGTGCTGTTCGGCGAACCGGATGCCCACGGCCAGCGGCCTTCGATCGATGCGATCAGCGAGCGGCTGCAATGGTGGGCGGAATTGTTCGAGCCGCCCTGTGTCGGCTTTGCCGCATCGATCGCGGAAGCCGGTGAATTTGCCGCGGCAGGCGCCGATTTCGTTCTGGTGGGTGATTTCATCTGGGCCGATCCGCGCGGTGCGGCCGCGGCATTGATGGACGCCGGCCAGACGATCAGGCAAAGTCACGCTGCAACGTCCGGAAAAGCCAAAGCCGAACAGGGATGACGCCGGAATGAGAATCCTGCGTCCCGTATCGATCCTCTCGGGTTGTCTGATGTTGGCGGGAAGCGCGGCTGCGCAAATCTCACTGACACCTCCCAGCGTGCAGACACCGCCCGCGGACAGCAAACCGGCGAAGCCCAAGCCTAAAAATCCTGAGCCCAAAGCTCCCGAGCCCAAAAAGCCCACGGCAGCCAAGAAGCCTGCAGCCCCCACCGAGCCGGCGCCGGCGGCGGCTTCTGTTCCCTCCACCGATCCCAATATCGACCTGGTCTACGGTGCTTATCAGCGCGGGATGTACAAGACCGCTTTCGAGCTCGCGAGCAAACGCGTGCAGGAGAAAAACGATCCGAAAGCGATGACCATGCTTGGAGAACTCTATGCCAACGCCATGGGCGTCAAGCGCGACTATGCGAAAGCCGCCGAGTGGTACAAACGCGCCGCCGAGGCCGGCGACCGCGAGGGAATGTTCGCGCTGGCGATGCTCCGCCTTTCCGGGCGCGGCGGCGGCGCCGCCAACCGCGAGGAAGGCGCCAGGTGGCTCGCGTCCGCCGCCAAGCTCGGCAACCCCAAGGCGGCGTACAATCTCGCGCTGCTCTATCTCGACGGCCAGACCTTCCCTCAGGACGTCAGACGCGCCGCCGAACTGCTGCGGGTGGCCGCCGATGCGGGCAATCCGGAGGCGCAATACGCGCTCGCGACCTTCTACAAGGAGGGCACCGGTGTGGAGAAAAACATCGACAAGGCGGTTCGGCTGCTGCAGGCGGCAGCGCTGGCCGACAACGTCGACGCCGAGGTCGAATACGCCATCGCGATGTTCAACGGCACCGGAACACCGAAGAACGAAGCCGCCGCGATAGCGCTGCTGCGCAAGGCCGCCAAGCAGAACAACCCGATCGCGCAAAACCGCCTGGCCCGCGTGCTGGTGACCGGGGTGGGCGCCCCGATGGACAAGCTCGAGGGGCTGAAATGGCATCTGGTCGCGAAAACCGCCGGCAAGGGCGATCTCATGCTGGACGAGGCGCTGGCGCAAGCGAGCCCGGAGGACCGCGCCAAGGCCCAGGAAGCGGCGCGCAAATGGCTCGGCACCAAATGATGCGCCTTGACGCGAACACAGCCGCAGGGCACCCAGTCAACGCCAAAAGCCCGTCATCCCCCATCCTGACCTGATCACAGGTCGTCTCGAGCCGAAATCATGCTGCAGTCAGCCCTTATGAACGTCATGGTCAAAGCCGCGCGCCGCGCCGGCCGCAGCCTCAAACGCGACCTTGGCGAAATCGAGCACCTTCAGGTCTCGATGAAGGGCCCGGCGAATTTCGTCAGTTTGGCGGACAAGCGCGCCGAAGAGATGCTCTACACCGATCTCAGCAAGGCGCGGCCCGGCTACGGCTTCATCGGTGAGGAAGGCGGCACCCGGATTGGCGACGACAAGACCCATACCTGGATCGTCGACCCGCTCGACGGCACCACCAATTTCCTGCACGGCATTCCGCAATTCGCCATTTCGATCGCATTGGCGCGCGAGGGCGTGATCATCGCCGGCTTGATCTACAATCCGGCCAATGACGAGCTCTACATCGCCGAACGTGGCAAGGGCGCCTTCCTCAACGACACCCGGCTGCGCGTCGCCGGACGCAAGCAGCTCAACGAATGCGTGATCGCCTGCGGGCTGCCGCATATCGGCCGCGGCGATCATGAATTGTCGCGCAACGAAATGACCTCGATCCAGACCAAGGTCGCGGGTCTGCGCCGCTTCGGCGCCGCCTCGCTCGACCTGGCCTTTGTCGCAGCCGGACGTCTCGACGGCTATTGGGAGCGCAATCTGCAATCCTGGGACGTCGCGGCCGGAATCATCATGATCCGCGAAGCCGGCGGCGTAGTCGGCGACATCCATGGCGGCGACCTGTTGAAAACCGGCAACGTGGTATGCGGCAACGAGTTCGTCCACGGCGAGCTGGTGAAAATCCTCAAGCCGCTGGGATAACGACGCGAAGGCCCCGGATATCCGGGGCCGCATGGCGCGTTATTATCGGGTCCCGGCCGCTCCACTGCCCGGGCCGCTTGTGTTGTGTCGGTTGGCCAGGCTGTTCGTCCCACCGGCGGAATTGCCGTTGTTGCCACGAAGCTCGGCGTTGCTGCCACGGAAGCCGAACGACCAGCCGTGATGATGATGATGGTGATGGCGGTAGCTTCTTGCCGACGCCGTCGCCATGGTGGCGCCCGCTGCCACGATCGTTATTGCCAAGATCGCGAAAATCTTCTTCATCTGAAATACCTCCGCTGTCGCCCCGTTCCAGAACGCCAGGACCGGCATCTGGTTCCACCGAACGGAACTTCGCAGCGGCGCCCTCAGCCGGATGACCCGTGCTGCGGCGCCGGCGGCCCATACGGCTCGGCCGCGGTGCTCTCCGGCTTTACCCGGTCGCGGGCAAAGAACCGCTGCACCGTGACGAAGAACACCGGCACCATCAGCAGCGCCAGAATGACGACGGCGATCATGACGCCCATGACGCCGGTACCTATCGCCTGCTGGCTCTGTCCGCCGGCACCCTATGACACCACCAACGGCAGCAAGCC
>JAQGJF010000882.1 GCA_028290765.1 Tardiphaga sp. | reverse complement strand
GCGCGGCCGGTCACGCTGCAGGCCGGCGACAAGTCGATCACCATCGATCTCGCACGCACGGCCATTGTCGTGATCGACATGCAGAACGATTTCTGCCATCAGGGCGGCTGGCTGGCCCATATCGGCGTCGACGTCACGCCGGCCCGCGCGCCGATCGCGCCGCTGCAGCGCTTGCTGCCCACCTTGCGCGGCCATGACGTGCCGGTGGTCTGGCTCAACTGGGGCAATCGGGCCGACCGGCTCAATCTCAGCCCGGCGCTGCTGCACGTCTATAACCCGACCGGTTCCGGCGTCGGCCTTGGCGACGAGCTGCCGGGCTCCGGCGCCCGGGTGCTCGAACGCGGCAGCTGGTCGGCCGCGATCGTCGACGAGCTCAAGGTCGATCCGTCCGACATTCATGTCGCCAAATACCGCATGTCCGGCTTCCAGGACACCGAACTCGACAGCATCCTGCGCAATCTCGGCGTCACCACGCTGATGTTCGCCGGCGTCAATGCCGACCAGTGCGTGCTGTGCACGCTGCAGGACGCCAATTTCCGTGGCTACGACTGCATGCTGCTCGAGGATTGCACTGCCACGACCTCGCCGGACTATTGCATGGCGGCGACGCTCTACAACACCCGCCAATGTTTTGGCTTCGTCGTCGATTCACCATCCCTGGTGGACGAACTTGTCGACCGCAAAGGCGGGCAGGGATGACCATCGTGAATGACCTGGCGCCCAGTTCTCTCGCCCTGCTCGTCGCCGAACTCGGCGATATTCCCGTCGTGACCGATCCCAGGATCGTGCGCCGGCGCTCACGCGATTTCTTCTGGTACAGCCCGATCCTGAACGAGCAGCTCGACGGCAAATCGGCCGATCTGATCGTCACGCCGCGCAACGAGGCGGATGTCGTGCGCATCGCGGCGCTGTGCGCGCGGCATCGGGTGCCGCTCACGGTGCGGGCCGGCGGCACCGGCAATTACGGCCAGGCGGTGCCGCTCAACGGTGGCGTGCTGCTCGATATCACAAAACTCGAAGCCATCGAATGGACCAGGCCCGGCCAGGTCCGCGTCGGCGTCGGTGCCAAGATGAATGCGCTCGACGCGCAGCTGCAGCCTTCCGGCTGGGAGTTGCGGATGCATCCCTCCACCAAGCGCACCGCGACGATCGGCGGTTTTGTCGCCGGCGGGTCCGGCGGCATCGGCTCGGTCAATTACGGTGGTCTGCGCGAAAGCGGCAACATTCTCGCCGCGCGCATCGTGACGATGGAAGAGCAGCCGCGGATCATCGAACTGCGCGGCGACGCGGCGCAGAAAATCAACCGCGCCTACGGCACCACCGGCATCATCACCGCGCTCGAAATGCCGCTGGCGCCGGCCTGGAGCTGGATCGATGTCGTGGTCGTGTTCGACGATTTCATGGAGGCGGCGACCGTCGGCTATGAAGCCGCGCTCGCCGACGGCATTGTCAAGAAACTGCTGACGCCGATCACGGCGCCGCTGCCGGAATATTTTGGCGCCCTGAAATCGTCTTGTCCGGATGGCAAAAGCATTTTGATCGCGATGATCGCCGAGCCTTCGCTCGAGGCGTTCAAAACGCTGCTTGGCGGGCGCGGCACCATCACCCTGGAGACGCCGACCGATGATGGTCCGGGCCTGGTCCCGCTCTACGAATACACCTGGAACCATACAACCCTGCAGGTTCTCAAGGCCGACCGTTCCGTGACCTACCTGCAATGCCTGTACCCGCATGACGGGCTATTGGAGAAGGTCGCCGAGATGCGGGCGATGTTTCCGGATGAAGTGCTGCAGCATCTCGAATTCATCCGCTTCAACGGACGCGTCACCTGCAGCGGGCTGCCGGTGGTGCGCTATACCAATGCGGACCGTTTGAACGAGATCATCCGGCTGCATGAGGAGAACGGCGTCCATATCGCCAATCCTCACGTTTACACCGTCGAGGACGGCAGCCGCTACAAGCGCGTTGATGTTGACCAGCTCGGCTTCAAGCACGAGGTCGATCCCTACGGCCTGCTCAATCCCGGCAAGATGCGCAGCTTCGTGGCCGCGGGATAGTGGCATGCAGGTGCTGTATGTCTATTGCCACCCGCTCGACGATAGTTTTCATGCCGCGATCCGGAAAGAGGCGCTGGCCGGGCTGCAGCAGGCGGGACATACGGTCGACCTGCTCGATCTCTATGCCGAGGGCTTCGATCCTGTGCTGTCGGCGCAGCGGCGGCGCGATTATCACGACCCGGTGCGCAACAGGGCGAACAACCAACCCTATGTCGACCGGCTGATGGCGGCGAACGCGCTGGTCGTCCAGTTTCCGACCTGGTCGTTCGGGCCTCCTGCCATGCTGAAAGGCTGGTTCGATCGGATGTTCGGCCCCGGCATCGCGCTGGATCTGACCGATCCGGCGCAGGCAAAACCGATGCTGCTCCACATAAGCCGCATCACCGGCATCTCCACCTATGGCCGCCCGCGCTGGCAGGCGATCATGATGGCCGATCCGCCGCGCAAGGTCATCAAGCGCTATCTGCCGTGGTTCACCGGAGGCAATGCCCGGCTGCGCTACCTCGCGCTCTATCACATGAACACGGCGAGCGCGGAGCGGCGCAGTAGCTTTCTCGCCAAGGTGCGGCGGGAGATGGAGAGATTTTAGAGCATGATGCTTTAAGTCAATTCGGCATCGCC
>JAQGJF010000691.1 GCA_028290765.1 Tardiphaga sp. | reverse complement strand
GACCGGTTCAAGGAGGTCAACGACGTCTTCGGTCATTCGGTGGGCGATCTGTTCCTGTGCGAGGTGGCGCGGCGGATCACGGCGGCATGCGACGGCGCCTTTGTGGCGCGGCTCGGCGGCGATGAGTTCACCATCGTATCCTCGGCCGGCCCGCAGCCCGCCACGGCGGAGCGAATCGCCGCGCGCCTGATGGCCGCATTCGATGACGAATTCCGGCTCAACGACCACGCCATCCATGCGAGCTGCACCATCGGGATCAGCGTTTATCCGCAGGACGGCGCCGATGTGGAAACCCTGATCGCGAATGCGGATGTGGCGCTCTATCGCGCCAAGGCCGAGGAGCGCGGCACGATCCGGTTTTTCGAAGCGGCGATGGACCAGCAGATCCGCGAAAAGCGAATTCTGCAGCGCGATCTTGCGACCGCGCTGGAGAACGGCGAGTTCGAGCTGTACTTCCAGCCGCAGGCGGCGACCAAGGGCGACATCGTCGGATTCGAGGTCCTGGCGCGCTGGCGTCACCCCGAACGTGGATTCATATCGCCGGGGATCTTCATTCCCCTCGCTGAAGAGACTGGCCTGATCGGTGCCATCGACGAATGGGTGCTGCGCGAGGCCTGTCGCGAGGCGGCGTCATGGCCCAATCCGCTGTCGATCGCGGTCAATCTTTCCCCGGTCGATTTCCGGCGCGGCGACGTTCCGGCGATGATCCTCTCCGTTCTGCTCGAAACCGGACTGAATCCGCACCGCCTCGAGATCGAAATCACCGAGGGCGTATTGATCGAGGATTTTGGGCGGGCGACCTCGATCCTCCGCAAGATCAAGAATCTGGGCGTCCACGTCGCCATGGACGATTTCGGCACCGGCTATTCGTCGCTGTCCTATCTGCAGTCGTTTCCCTTCGACAGGATCAAGATCGATCAGGCGTTCATCGCCAGACTCGAGACCAATGCGCAATCCGCCGCCATCATCCAGGCGATCCTCGGGCTCGGCCGCTCGCTCAAACTGCCGGTGATCGCCGAGGGCGTCGAAACCTCGGCGCAGCTGGCCTTCCTGGCCGAGGCGGGGTGCAATGAAGTCCAGGGTTATCTGATCGGACGGCCGCAGCCGATCGCGCATTATCGCAGTGTGGTGGCCGGCGTTGTCGGCGGCGTGACGCCGGTGGCGGTCGCGAGCTAGGTGGGCGCGGCGAAGTCGTAGCCCGCATGAGCGCAGCGACATGCGGGAAGCGCCGAGCCCCGGATGTCGCTCCGGTCATCCGGGCTACGGGATGAGGTCCACGGCATCACACCGGCAGCGCGATCGAATACTTCACCTGGCTCAGCGCGAAGCTGGATTCGATCGAGGCGATGCCGTCCAGCCGTGTCAGCTTGTTCTTCAGGAATGCCTCATACGACGACAGGTCGGCGGCGACCACCCGCAGCAGATAATCGCGGTTGCCGGTCATCAGGTAACATTCGAGGACTTCATCCCATTTCGAGATCGCCTTGGCGAAACGGTCGAGATCCTCTTCCTTCTGTCGCTGCAGCTTGATCGAGATGAAGACGCTGACGTGCAGGCCGAGCGATTTCTGATCGACCAGCGCCATGTAGCGCGTGATCACGCCGCGCTCTTCCAACAGCTTGACGCGGCGATGACATGGCGAGATCGACAGCCCGACCTTGTCGGCGAGCTCGGCCATGGTGGTCCGGCTGTCGGTCTGCAGCTGGCTCAGAATCTTGCGGTCGATGGCATCGAGGGCATGCATTGGGATAAATCCATGAAATAGGGGCTCCGTTTGGCGTTTTATCCTAAAAAGTCACGAGTTGTCGCGAAGATTTGAGATATTCTGAGGGGGCTCACTGGCTAACATGGGCGCGATCCCAACCAGCCAATGGTCCGCGCCATGTCCATCCAACCGAGCCGCCTCGAGCTCTTGTCCGCTTTGGCACGCAAGGTGCTGTGGCTGTCGTCATGGACGATCCATCACGCCAATCACGTCAGGCCCAATACCGACGGGCTGAAAGTCGGCGGCCACCAGGCATCGTCGGCGTCGCTGGTGACGATCATGTCGGCGCTGTATTTCTCGGTGCTGAAGCCGGAAGACCGCGTCGCGGTGAAACCGCATGCGAGCCCGGTGTTCCACGCCATCCAGTATCTGTTCGGGCATCAGACCCGTGAAAAACTGGAAAATTTCCGCGGCTTCAAGGGCGCGCAGTCCTATCCGTCGCGCACCAAGGATATCGACGACGTCGATTTCTCCACCGGCTCGGTTGGGCTCGGCGTCGCGCAGACGCTGTTTTCTTCGCTGGTGCAGGATTACGTCACCGCGCACGGCTGGATGAAGGACCGTCCGGAAGGGCGGATGATCTCGCTGGTCGGCGATGCCGAGATGGACGAGGGCAACATCTTCGAGGCGCTGCTGGAAGGCTGGAAGCACGGCCTGCGCAATACCTGGTGGATCGTCGACTACAACCGCCAGAGTCTCGACGCCGTGGTGCGCGAGGGGTTGTGGGAGAAATTTGAATCCATGTTCCGCAATTTCGGCTGGGATGTGGTGATCGTGAAATATGGACGGTTGATGCAAGCGGCGTTTGCCGAGCCCGGCGGCGACGCGTTGAAGCGCTGGATCGATTCCTGCCCGAACCAGATGTACGCCGCACTGTGTTTCCAGGGTGGTGCCGCGTTCCGCAAACGCCTGCGCGACGAAATCGGTGATCAGGGTGCGGTGTCGGCCCTGATCGAGAGACGCAGCGACGACGAACTGCTCGAGCTGATGTCCAATCTCGGCGGCCATTGCATGGCCAGCATGATCGCGGCCTTCGAGGCGATCGACCACGACCGTCCGGTGTGCTTCATCGCCTACACCATCAAGGGTGTGGGTCTGCCGTTCCAGGGCCACAAGGACAACCACGCTGGCCTGATGACGCCGACGCAGATGGAAAAATGGCGCGCCGCGCAGAACATCCGGCCCGGCCATGAATGGGAAAAATTCGAGGGCCTGCCGCAAGACGCGGCCACGCTTGAGGCGTTTCTCGGCAACGCGCCGTTCAACCGCGAAGGCCGGCGCAATCTGACCGCCGCGACCTTTGAGGTGCCTGCGCATCTGGCGTTCACGCCGGCGGCGCAGATGTCGACCCAGCAGGGATTTGGTCTGGTGCTCAACGAATTGGCGCGCGGCGATACTGATCTGGCTTCGCGCATCGTCACCGCGTCGCCGGATGTCACGGTGTCGACCAATCTCGGCGCCTGGGTCAACCGTCGCGGTCTGTTCGCGCGCGCCGAGAAGGCCGATCTGTTTCGCAGTGAGAAAATTCCTTCGACGTTCAATTGGGATTTCTCGCCGAAGGGTCAGCATATCGAGCTCGGCATTGCCGAGATGAACCTGTTCATCCTGATGTCGGCGCTGGGTCTCTCGCATGCGATCAATGGCGAGCGGCTGCTGCCGATCGCGACCTTGTATGATACGTTCATCCATCGCGGGCTCGATGCGCTGAACTACGCCTGCTACCAGGACGCGCGCTTCATGGTGGCGGTGACGCCGTCGGGCATTACGCTGGCGCCGGAGGGCGGCGCGCATCAGTCGATCGCGACGCCTTTGATCGGCATGGCGCAGGATGGCCTCGCCGCGTTCGAGCCGGCCTTTGTCGACGAACTCGCGGTGATCATGGCTTTCGGATTCCGGCACATGCAGCGCGAAGGAGCGGGCGAGGGCGGCTCGGTCTATTTGCGGCTTTCGACCCGCACGGTCGAGCAGCCGCAGCAGATGATGACGCCGGATCTGGAAAGAGCCATCACCGACGGCGCC
>JAQGJF010000852.1 GCA_028290765.1 Tardiphaga sp. | reverse complement strand
CTCACCTCTCCCCGCGTGCGGGGTGTGGTCGAAATTCGCAACGCGAATTTCCGGTGAGGGGGCGTCTCGTTTGAAAGCGAACGCCGATTTCCTGGTGACGCCCCCTCACCCTCGTTCGAGCTTCGCTCGAACGCACCCTCTCCCCGCAAGCGGGGCGAGGGCGTGTGCTGCCGACGTCGCGATGTTTTCGCCCATGGTCGGTCCCTCACAACCACAGCACCTTTCTGCGTAAATCGAGATCGTCGCGGAGCGCGCTGGAGGGGCCCTGGTGAATCACCTGGCCGCGTTCCAGCGCCACCGTGGCGTCGGACAAAGCCAGCGCCAGATCGAGGTTGTGGTCGACGATGATGATGGCGATTTCCCTGCGCAGGCGGTCGAAGGTCTCGAACAGTTGCTCCACCACATTGGGCGCCAGGCCCTCGAACGGCTCGTCGAGCAGCAGCACCCGCACGTCGCCGGAGAGCGCGCGGGCCACCGCGACCATCTGCTGCTCGCCGCCGGACAGATAATCCGCCGGGCTGTCGAGGCGTTCGCGGATGCGCGGGAAATAGTCGTAGATGCGCTCTCTCGTCCAGTGCACGCCGTTGCCGGTCTGGCGTTTCAGGCCGCCGAGTTCGAGATTCTGCTCGACGCTCATGCCGGCGAACAGACCGCGGCCCTGCGGCACGTAGCCGATGCCGCGGCGGCCATGTTCGGCGGACGACAGCCCGATCAACTCCTGCCCGGCGAGCTGGATCGATCCGTGCGAGGCCGGCGCGATGCCGATCAGGGTTTTCAGCAAGGTCGACTTGCCGGCGCCGTTGCGGCCGAGCAGCGCGATGATCTCGTTGTCGTGCAGCGCGAAATTGACGTCGTTGAGGATGTGGCTCTTGCCGTAGAACGTGTCGACGTGGCTCACGGTCAACAGCGCGTTGCGGCCGGCGGCGGTTTCGCGCGGCTGCGCGGCGAGCTTGCTGGCGCCGGAGCCGATATAGACCTCCTGCACTTTGGGGCTCGAGCGGGCGTCCTCGACCGAGCCATCGAGCAGCACGCGGCCCTCGTTCATCACCGTGACATGGTCGGCGAGCTGGAACACGCGGTCGATGTCGTGCTCGACCAGCAGCACCGGCAGATCGGCCGAGATCCGCTTGATGATGGCGCCGATGCGCTCGCGCTCGGCCGCCGCAAGGCCTGCCAGCGGTTCATCGAGCAGCAGCACGCGCGGCGCGGTCGCCAGCGCGACGCCCATATCGAGCAGCCGCTGGCCGCCATAGGACAACAGTCCGGCCTCGGCGCCTTCGATGCCGGCGAGACCGAGATAGCGGATGACAGCATCGGTCTCGGCGTTGATGGCGTCGATCGACAGCGCGTTGGTGAGCGGATCGAAGCGGCGCGGATGTCGCGCCTGCACCGCGAGGCGGATGTTCTCGCCGACGCTCAGGGTGGGAAACAAATTGGTGATCTGGAACGAACGGCCGATGCCGGCGCGGGCAATCTCTTCCGGCGCATGGCCGGCGATCGGCTCACCCATCAGCGAGACCGAACCTTGATCGGGCGCATACATCCCGGACAAGAGGTTGAACGCCGTGGTCTTGCCGGCGCCGTTGGGGCCGATCAGCGCGTGCAGGGTGCGGTCGACGACCGATATGTCGACGCCCTGCACGGCCTTGATGCCGCCAAAGCTCTTGAAGATGTGGCGGGCGACCAGCACCGGCCCCTGCACGATGGAGGCCGGCCGCAAGAATTCCGGCAGCGGCAGCACCTCGATGCGGCGCGCCGACATCGCGGCGTCCTCGACCACTTTTGTGCGGAACGGCGCCAGCAGCCGCTCGCCGATCCCGATCAGCCCGGTGGGCGAGAAGATGATGAAGCCGACAAACACAAGACCAAACCAGAACAGCCAGTTCTCGGTATAGATGCCCAAAAATTCGCGGAACAAGATGAAGAACAGCGCGCCGAGCGCGGGCCCGAGAAAGCTGCGCATGCCGCCGATCACCACCATCGCCAGCAGGTCGCCGGAAAACGCCACCGAGATCGGATCGGCCGAGGTCATGCGGTTCTTGTAGAGCAGCAGGATGCCGGCAAGGCCGGTGATCGCGGCCGACAGCACGAAGGCCACGAGCTTGTAGCGGTTGGTCGGATAGCCGAGGAAGCGGGCGCGCTGTTCGTTCTCGCGGATCGCGACCAGCACGGTGCCGACCGACGAGCGATGGAATTTCCACAACAGCGCCAGCACCCCTAAGGAGATCGTGGCGACGAACCAGTAATAGGTCGTGGCGGATTCGAGATCGAAGCCGAACCATGTGGGACGGGTGATGCCGCCGAGGCCGTTCTCGCCGCCGGTGACATCGGTCCAGCGGAACGACACGCTGTAGAGCATCGCCGCCAGCGCCAGCGTCAGCAGCGAGAAATAGACGCCGCGGCGGCGCAGGATCAGGAAGCCGAATGCCGCGGCGATGATGGCCACGATGGCGACGCCAAGAAGAGCCGGGCCGAACAAGGAATCGTGCATCCAGTTGCGCTGGAGCAGCGCGGCGGCATAGGCGGCGAGGCCGAACCAGGCGCCATGGCCGAACGACACCAGCCCGGTATGGCCGACCAGAATATTCAGCGCCATGCAGGCCAGCGCATAGACCACGACTTCGGTGGCCGAGGTCATGGTGAGGCCGAGCGCCAGCAGCACCGGCGGCAGCACCAGCAGTCCAAGCGCTGCGAGCAAAAGCGGAATCGGGACGCGCTTCCACATCGCCGCTACTCGAAACGCAGGATGCGTTCGCCGAACAGGCCACGCGGCCGGAACAGCAGCACCAGAAGCATCAAGAGATAGATCGCCGCGGTCGAGGCCGCGGAATAGCCGATGCCGACCATCACGCCCTTGACGAGACCGACCAGCAAAGCCGCGATCACCACGCCCCAGAACGAGCCGAGCCCGCCGATCACCACGACGACAAAGGCCGGCGTGATGATCTCCTGCCCCATCGCCGGATGGATCGAATAGATCGGCGCCAGCAGCACGCCGGCGAGACCGGCCAGCCCAATGCCGAGCGCCGCCACCGCCGACATATAGGGCTGCAGCGAAATGCCGAGCGCGCCGACCATGTCGGGGTTCTGCACGCCGGCGCGAACGACACGGCCGAACGATGTCTTCTGCAGCAACAGCCACAGCCCGGCGATGCAGGCCGCGGCGACGCCGAGCAGCACCACGCGGTAGAACGAATAGATGAAGCCGCCGAGCGAGACCTGGCCGCGCAGCGCCGGTGGAATCGAATAGGACAAAGGCGGTGCGCCGAAAATCATTCGCAGCACCTGCTCGGCGACCATGGCGAGCCCGAAGGTCAGGAGCAGCGACAGGATCGGGTCGGAACGATAGAAGCGGCGGAACAGCACACGCTCGATGACCACGCCGAACAGCGCCACCGTGACCGGCGCCGCGACGAAAGCGCCGGAAAAGCCGAGATAGGGCGAGATCACCAGCGTGAGATAGGCGCCGATCGCATAGAACGCGCCATGCGCGAGATTGACGATGCCGCCGAGCGAGAATATCAGCGACAGGCCCAGTGCGATCAGGAGATAATAGACGCCGTCGAGCAACCCGTTGAGAACTTGCTGCGCCAGCAGGATGGTGGACATGGTGGAGTTCTCGTTGGTGGAATAAATTCACCGCGTCGTCCCGGCCGCCGAGCCGGGACCCATAACCCCTGGCGTCACGAGAGGCAAAAGGCCGTTGCTTCATTGCCTAAAATGAGACGACACGGCGTAAGGGTCCCGGCTCGGCGGCCGGGACGACTCGTTGATGGGCCTTCCCCTCCCCTCACGTCGGGAAGGTGCAGCTGTTCTCTTCCTTGGTCGCGGCGATCACTTCCAGATCCTCGTTCGGTCCCGGCACCGCCGGGCTCGACGAGAAGATATCCCACTGGTTGGTGATCTTGTCGGCGGGCAGCGCGGTGACCGCATACATCTCATGCATCAGCTGATGATCCGAGGCACGGAAGTAGCCAGCTCGGGTCTTGAGCACATCGAACTTGGCGCCCTTCTCGAAGTGTTCGATGACCTTGGTCGAATCCGCCGACTTCAAGTCGTTGATCGTCTGCGCCACGATCTTGGTGGCGATGTAGTCGCCCCAGGCCTGGTTCTCCGGCGGCTTGGAATACTTTTTGGTAAAAGCCGCGACGAAGGCCTTGCTGCCGGGCGTATCCAGCAAATGATGCCAGACCACCGGCAAGGTGCCGACGAAATTGACCTTGCCCGCCGCCCAGGCCAGCTCGGTGTCGAAGCCGAAACCGCCGACCGGGAAGGTCAGGCCGAACTCGGCATATTGCT
>JAQGJF010000827.1 GCA_028290765.1 Tardiphaga sp. | reverse complement strand
GGAGATCGGCAAGAGCTTTGATCATGCCGCGGTGCTGGGGCCGATCCATCCGGCCTCGAAGACGGGGCACTTCACCAAGGGCGCGATCTCGCTCGCCGTGAACGGGACGGTGCGGCAGAACTCCGATCTCGACAAGATGATCTGGAGCGTGGCCGAGCAGATCGCCAAATTGTCGGAAGCGTTCGAACTGAAAGCCGGCGATATCATCTATTCCGGCACGCCGGAAAATGTCGGCCCGGTCGTCAAGGGCGACGTGCTGTTGTGCAAGCTGCAAGGCCTGCCGGACATGTCGATCCGGATTACGTGAGGCACGCAGTCGCCATCGCCCGACTTGATCGAGCGACGTAACACGGCGGATTAGCGCAGCGTAATCCGTCACCACGGAACGCCGCGCAATGGCGGATTACGCTGCGCTAATCCGTCCTAAACCTGCGCGCAGCTTCACATCCCCGGCGGCGGCGCGAAGAAGCAGCGTCTTGTGCCGTCGGGCCGCTTGCAGCGCCAATAGGCGCCGTCGGGAGACGGCTGCGTTTCCTTGAAAGGAACAAGTTCACCATCAACCATGGCGTAGCCAGCCGGACTCATCTTGACGTTTTCGGGCGGGACCACAAAGCAATCACCGAGGCCGCAACACCACTCGCCGGCGACGTTGCGATAGCCGCCGGCCGATATCCAGCTATCATGGGCGAGGGCAGGGGAAGAGCCGGCCGTCCCGGCAAACAGCACGGCAGACGCAAAGCCGATTCGAACGAAACAGAGTGTCAAATAACGCACCATCGATGAACCTCATGGGTTGTCCCGGCGTGGCGATTTCGACCTTCCTTGGCCTCTCAGCGTTAACTCCCAATTCGAAAGCACAATTAGCGGCAGGTGCTTGAACGCAGATGCCTGTTGTCGAGCTGCATTTTCGCGAGCTCGAATCGAGATGGAGTATGACAAGTGTATCATTCGATGCAGGGATGACCGATCACATTTTGCAGCGGAAAATTGCGATCAGGTGATTTCGCGGCCATCGCCCTCGCGATTCTACGGGGAATTGCGAACGCAACGGATCATCTCACGCCATCAGATCCGAAAACTCCGGATGCTTCTGCAAATAATCCACCACGAAACCGCAGCCGGCCACGACCTTGAGGCCATCGGCACGGATCAGTTCCAGCGCGCCCTTCACCAGTTCCGAGGCGATGCCGCGGCCGCGCAGCGTGCGCGGCGTCTCGGTATGGGTGATGATCACGCGCGACGGCGCGAGGCGGTAATTCGCAAAGGCGACCGCGCCCTCGACATCGAGTTCGAAGCGGCTTTGTGCCTTGTTGTCGCGAACGGTCGTCGAGGCCATGGTTTGAGGTTCCCAAAAAGATCGCAGCGCTTCATTTACGGCTGTGAACCGAACGATGCAAACCGGCGACCAAGCAGAATATGTGCACGGAATTGGCGATATGCGACGTCTGCCCCTGAAAGTCCTGTTGCTCGGCGCGACCCTGGCGCTCACCCACTCCTTTGCGGCGAGCGCCGAGGACGACGAGACCTGGCAGGCGTCATGGCGGACCTGCATCGGCACCCAGGCCGCCGCGAATGATCGGGTGGCGGCCTGCACGGCGGTGATCGATGGCAAGGCCGAAACCGACCGCAGACTCGCCGCCGCCTATTGCAACCGCGGCTTCGGCTTCACGGTCAATCGAGAACTCGATCGCGCGCTCGCCGATCTCGACGAGGCGGTCCGGATCGCGCCGAATTATGCGTGCGGTTATATCAATCGCGGACAAGTCTATGCCATGAAGCGCGATCCGGCCCGCGCTGTCGCCGATTACGACGAAGCGATCCGCATCGATCCGAAATTTGCACTGGCCTACAACAACCGCGGAGATTCCCTGGCCGATTTGGGAGATATCGATCGCGCCCTGTCCGACTTCGAGACCGCCATCAGGCTCGATCCGAAATTGGCTCTCGCCTACGGCAATCGCGGTTATATGTACTATCGCAAGCGCGACTTTGCGCGGGCGATCACCGATTACAACGCCCAGATCGCCCTCATGCCCGGCGTGCTGGCCTATATCAATCGCGGCAACGCCTATCGCGATACCGAGCAACTCGACCGCGCCATCGCCGATTTCTCCGAGGTCATCAAACTGGCGCCGACCGACGCACGCGGCTGGCGCAATCGAGGCATGCTGCGGCTCTACAAGAACGACAACAAAGGCGGCCTGGCCGACTATGACAAGGCGCTGCAGCTCGACCCGGCCGATGCAGTTTCCTGGAACAATCGCGGTCAGGCCAGGATGCGGCTTGGAGACAAGCGCGGCGCGATCGCGGATTTCAAGAAAGCGCTGGAGCTCGAGCCTAAGCTGCGCATCGCGCAGCAGAGCCTGCGCGAGCTGGGCATGGCGCCATGACGCGCTAACTTCAAGCCATCGCGGGGCGTTCGCGTGATTGTTTGTTTGACGCGTTTTCTTTACGCGAACCGGTGTCCACCCCGGATCAAGTCCGGGGCAGGGTTTCGCTCGAAAACGTTCTATTGGTGTTTCAGCAGGTCGGCATAATCGGCGTGCTTTTCGATATAGGCCTTCACGAACGGGCACAGCGCGACGACCTTCAATCCGCGCCCGCGCACCTGATCGAGCGCGCCCTTGATCAGCTTGGATCCGATGCCCTTGCCAGCCAGCGCCTCCGGCACCTCGGTATGCATGAAGGCGATGACGCCGTCTTTGAGCGAATACTCGCTGGTGGCGATGTGATCATCGACCGCGAGTTCGAAGCGATGCTGGGCTTGATTGTCGGTGACGTCGGTCATGAGGTTCGGTCCGGAGCAGGTTGGAGTCAGGTCTTCAGCGAGTCGTTCAGCATGCCCCGGAGCGACCAGGGCTTGCCGTCGTCGGCGCCGCGAATATCGTCGATCTTCCAGTGGCCGCCGTCGCGCACGAAATCGTAGTGGATGATGGCGTCGGCCGCATTGGCGCGGGGTGGGTTGTTGCCGGTGATGGTCACGGCGATCACGGCGGTTGCGGCATCGGACTTCTCCGAGGTGACCGCGAAGGATTTGACATCCGGCTCCTGGGAATTGGTGACCGGATCGAAATCCACCGGACCGACGTCGCCTTTCGGAGTGTGGGCGTCGGCCTTGGCCCATAGCGCGATCAGCGATTTCGACAGATATTTTGCCTTCGCGGTCCGGTTTTCGATGATGAATGCGCCGCCGCCATCACCCTTGCCCTTCGCCGCGCGGGCATAAATCGAATTGATGATGGCGACGGGATCATTGGGCGGAGGGTCGGCGAGGGCGCCGTGCGCCGCCGTGACGAACAGGCCGGTTGCGCCAGTGAAAACGAATGATCGCCGGGTGATCATCAGGGGCTCCTCAATCAGGTTGCGCCCGCGGCTTATAAACCAGAATGCCGCGGCCGGTTAATGCTATGATCAGGGATCAGTCGCGCCGGTTGCGCAGCGCGTTCACATCGCAGCGGGCGGAAAGCCCGAGGAAAACCCGAGGAAACCCTATGACCAGCCAGAAGGGCCCCAACATCAAGAAGAAGCAGAAATGCAAGAACTGCGAAGGCAAGGGCCTGTTGAAGAAGGGCGACAGAGTGGTGAAATGCCAGCGCTGCGGCGGCACCGGATTGCGCTAGGGCGTGACGGAACTCACCCGGCATCGGTTTGAACCGGGGCCGATCGGCGGGCGACCATTAACAAACGCGGGCGAATCTGGTTCGGTCGCCGCCGATGTGAGGCTGGCGCAGACCAGCGGTTGCCTGCCGATTTGAACAGGAGCCACCCATGAAGCTCATTGCGACCTTGCTCGGCGTCATCCTGATCGCCGTCGCCGTCGTCTATTTCACCATGCCGGCGGATTCGCTGCCGGGCTTCTTTCCAGGACACGAGACCGGTGTGACGCGAATGCATTACAAGCATGGCCTGGCCTCCGCCGTGGCCGGCATCGTTCTGCTGGCGGCGGGCTGGTGGATGGGGCGCAGGTAGAAGGCGGAGAAGGCGTCCGCGAAGGTGTGACGCCCTGAAAGCTTTGAACGGAGAGCGGCCTGGCGCGACCAATGTCGCATGATGATCAGGTCGCAACGCTCGCTTTCATGGCCGCACTGCTGGCCGGCCACGCCTTCGCGGAGGATGCCGCGCCACGGGCAGCTTTCGATCCCGAGGCCTATCCGTCGGAAGTGAGAAAGTCGCTCCGTTACGCCAACGAGGAATGCGCGCGGGACGGCGGCGGCAAGGCGACCTTCGCGCCGGATACGGTGCGCAAGCTGGATCTCACCGGCGACGGCCGCGACGATTACATCGTCGATTTCCGCGACACCGAATGCGCGGGCAGCCAGGCGGTCTATTGCGGCAC
>JAQGJF010000817.1 GCA_028290765.1 Tardiphaga sp. | reverse complement strand
TTCGGCGGCATCATTGGTGAAATTGTGAGGTCACCAACATGACGTTGGAGCGGCGACAATTAACGCGGACGAAGGTGATTCAACCCGCAAAGATTCTCATTAATGCGGATGGGTCGCATAGCTGTGTCGTGGACAATCTAAGTTCACAGGGCGCATGTATTAGTTGTGCCCCCGGACTCCTCGCAAATTTTCCCGATCATTTCGATCTGACTTTTGACAACTGTCACACGTTTTGGTGCTGCGAGGTCATCTGGCGAAGTAAAATTGCAGGACGGGTTGGAGTTGTGTGGAAACTTAGCTGAACAGGCAGCCCCGACCACGCCCAGTATCTAAACGGCTGTTACCGCTGGCTGGAAGTCCAGTGTCGTCGCTGCGAGACCCGCGCCAGTATCCGGCTTGATACCATCCGCCGCCCGCCAAACACGCCGATCTGGAAACTTGAAGCAGCCCTCAAATGCGGGCCGTGCCGGACGCCGCGTTATTCGCCACCCGTTCACATGATTCGGTTGGCCGAGACCCGCGAGATAGCGCCCTATGCTTGGGTCCATGATCGATGAGGCCGCCGACCAAGAGGCCACGTGAAAAAGCCATCCGAGGAGACGACCGAGCAGAAATGTCCAGCGTGCAATGGCATCGGATTTCCTGTAGTCCCCACAACCTACGCCGCGGTCGGGGTAATCCGATTGATCTGCGCAAACGCGCGCGGGCTAAGCTATTCTCACGGCGCGCTGTGTCCCTGAACTTCACACGGCGCGGGGGCCTCGCCCGTACCCTAGTCCCCAGCCCGGGGCGAGGCCTTCCTTTGGGGGCGTTTATGCTGTCTTCTCCGGAGGGCGAAGCGTGGCCCACACACTCGCACACAAACCGCGGTGCCTGCGCCTTGATGTTTGCGGGCTTCAATCTACCTTCGGCGATTACCGTCCACATGTTTACCTCGGAATGCTCACATGGAATATTCATATTGGGAGTATCCATATTGGTTGATCGTCGCAGGCGCCGTGCTTTTGGCGATTGGATTCGTCGGGCTCGCATTGCGCCGAAACGAGGAAGTCACGCCTAATCATGAGCCGACAGAAATGAAGGCCAGTCCGAAATCGGATGAGGAAAACTCCAGCGCCGGCACGCTTCCGCCCTGGCCATGGCGCCCGCCACCTCAAGCCAGCTAATGCCTCGCGCCGCCGGTCACCGGGTCGGATGCAGTGCACGCGGTCCTGGGCGAAATGGAATCGAGGGGCCGGACATTCGATTATCTGGCCAAAAAGCGCGTACACCTGAAGCGGACGCCGGCGGCACTAGCGTTGTAAAATCTCACCTCCGTTCGTCGATGCAAGCGCCTGCCACCGCGCACTTTTCCGGATAGACGCATCCTTTGCAGATGTTCATTGTTCGATCTCCAATGCGCGAAATGCGCACCGAGAGTCGAGTCCTGAATCGGATCGGATCGGACCGGTGACGATCGGCACCCCCGCCCGTTTCACAGTCGAAGAGAACCGACGTGAGTCGGGCCTACCTGCAGGGCGCCAAGCGGCTTTCGCAATGCAAACAGAGTGACAACCGAGCCGGGCGAGTGTAGCGAGGGGTTCGCCCTGATCTAGGGCGTGTACTCATAAATCCGGAACGCTCATGGACTTAGCGATGTCCGCATCACGCTCGGAAGCGGACATCCGGGCTGCCCTTCGGGACGTCTGCTTTGTGCCAATAGCGGACCTCGTTCGACCCAGTTGGGCTTCGGGCATGCCTGCAGGCTAGAGCCGGGCACTAGCTATCCGGAACCTTGCGGAGGTTATTGAGTTTAATAGACGCCGCGCCGGGAGCGTTCGCTGCGGCGTAAATTGCCCCAATATTCGAGGAACACCTCCGTGCATCGATCGATCGTAATCGCTTTCGCGCTGACCTTGTCTTGCGTCGCCGCCACCGCGTCGGCCGAGCAATGCGAGGACAAGCTCCAGCAGGACAAATCTCAGCAGAACTCGGCCGACGAGGCTCAAGTGAGGGGCGATCTCAAGGCCGGTTCGCAATGCGCCACTCCAGGCGATAAGGAAGAGTCCGCAAAGAAGAACGAGGACAGAGCCGCAAAGCTCAAGGGCGAAGGGAAGGTGGAAGACCACACCGCCACCGGCCAAGCACATACCAAGGAATAGAAGCCAACCGCGTTGCCGCGTCTGGCCGGCTCTATTGTGCGACTGATGCGCAAGAGTCTTGCGAAGGGCGGCCAACGCCCGGAACGAAGAAGTTCCCTTATCCCTTATCATTAGGAGTTTCATGAGGACGATCGACTCTCGGTGTAAAGGAGATGCCATGGAGCTTATCGATGCCTTTGCCTACCGCGTCAGAACGACCGGCCCGCTGAAAACAACCAAAGGGTCGCCCGCGGGCGAACGCAGTTACTGGATTGTTAGCGAGGCTCAGCTCGATGGCCCCAACATCAAGGCGAAGCTCGCCGCACCTGGCAGCGATTCGATGTGGGTCCATGATGATGGCTTTTGGCGGCCCGATGTTCGCGCACCATTCACGACCGACGATGGCGAGACGATACTAATGCATTACACGGGCCTCGTGCAGCAAACCAGCGCGTTCAAACAGGCCGCGGAAGCGAACAAGCAGACCAATTGGGATGATCAGTATATGCGGCTTATGATCCACTTCGACACGGGTGCCGAGCGTTATCGCTGGCTCAACTCATCCCTATTTGTTGCCAAGGGGCGGCTGCTTGGCACCGGCCACATTGAATATGCCGTGGCGCGCCTGACCTGACCGTTTTCCATTCAGATCTTTAACACGAACAAGTAGGCCGCGCGCCTATGCACATCTTTGTGGGATGTGCCAACCTTTCTGGATGCCACGTTGGAGCTCCTGATGGACATGCCGGAACCAAATGGAGGGTCGCCTCAAGCTGGGGCAACCCCAATTTGTCCGTCCGCTAAGGAGTCATTAGCGTACTTCAGCCGTCGCCTGCCCTATCTCTGCTTTGGGTCAATCCGAGACCTCGGCGCGCGCAGTGACCGGGTCCGCTTTGCGCCGATGACCGGACATTGTCGGCCGGACCGGGCAGGTCCGAAAAGTGCCACTTCCAGACATCAAGCGACGTCAGCGCCGTCCCGTCATCGCGCTCAATTCTTTCGATACGCGCTTCACGCCGTCTCGATCGGACGGGGTGAGTTGAGCGTGCATCTTGAAGTCGGCCAATGCCGCTTGCAGACTGCGTTTCTTCTCCCACGCCATGCCGCGGTTGTAATAGGCCTTGTTATCTTTCGGATCGAGCCGGATCGCCTGGTTGTAATCCGCGATGGCCCGGTCGAGGTCGCCCCTGTTGCCCCAGGCACTGCCGCGGTTGACATAGGCGCGCCCGTATTTCGGATTGAGCTGGATCGCCTGGTCATAGTCTGCGACGGCCCGGTCGAGGTCGCCCTTGGCGCCCCAGGCGCTGCCGCGGTTGTAATACGTTTCAGCATCTTTCGGATCGAGCTGGATCGCCTGGTCGAAGTCCGCGATGGCCCGGTCGAGGTCCCCCCTCGCGCCCAGGGCGCTGCCGCGATTGGCGTAGGCTAACCCGTATTTCGGATCGAGGCGGATCGCCTGGTCATAGTCCACGATGGCCCGGTCGAAGTCGCCCTTGCGGAAATAAGCGTTGCCGCGGTTGTTGTAGGCAGACGGATAGGTCGGATCGATCCGCATCGACTCGTTGTAATCCGCCATGGCGCGGGTGAGGTCGCCCTGGGCCTGGTACGCCCCGCCGCGACGCGCATGCAGCCGCGCGAGGCTTCGACCGGCGTACTGGTGCGAGTCGATGGCGCGCGTGCATCCTGAGACCGCGAGGTCATCTGACAGCTTGACGCAGGAATCCCACTCGTCCGCGGCGGCCACTCCCGGCACCCCGGCGAGAAACACCACGGCCATGCATGCCAGCAACCGGTATGTCGACAAGCGCATCTGCATCGCACGTGATCTCCGCATGTCGGTCGAAGCAGCCGGAACAACCGACCGCCATTCCCCGGACGTTCATCTGTGCTTTGGTCGGCATCGCGGAACAAATGGTTCATCGGCGATGATTGGACGCCCGGTTCGGCTTCGGGTCGA
>JAQGJF010000809.1 GCA_028290765.1 Tardiphaga sp. | reverse complement strand
CGCGATGCGGCCGGTGATGATGCGGCCGAGATAGGGGTTGGCCTCGAGGATGGTGCCGAGCAGACGGAACGGGCCTTCCTCGACCACCGGCGGCGCGACATGCTTGATGACGAGGTCGAACAACGGCTTCATGCCGACATCGTGGGAGGCATCCGGGGTGGTGCCCATCCAGCCGTTCTTGCCCGACCCGTAGAGAATCGGGAAATCGAGCTGATCGTCGGTGGCGTCGAGCGCCGCGAACAGGTCGAACACTTCGTTGACGACTTCGGTGACGCGGGCGTCCGGGCGGTCGACCTTGTTGATGGCGACGATCGGCTTCAGGCCCAGCTTGAGCGCCTTGCCGACCACGAATTTGGTCTGCGGCATCGGGCCTTCGGCGGCATCGACGAGAACGATCACGCCGTCGACCATCGAGAGGATACGCTCCACCTCGCCGCCGAAATCGGCGTGGCCCGGGGTATCGACGATGTTGATCTGGGTGTCTTCCCAATGCACCGAGGTGCATTTGGCGAGAATGGTAATGCCGCGCTCGCGCTCCAGATCGTTGGAGTCCATCGCGCGCTCAACCTGACGCTGATTGTCGCGATAGGTGCCGGATTGCTGCAGCAGCTTGTCGACGAGGGTGGTCTTGCCGTGGTCGACGTGGGCGATGATGGCGATGTTGCGAAGGTTCATAGCTCTTCTTTATGGTTTCAACGGTCTGGGTGCCCTTGAACGGGTTCAAGAAAGGGGTCGGCCTCGCGCGCTCGAAGAACACGTCCCGCCGGCTTCACCTCAACTGAAAACGCGCTGGGCAATCCCTCCAAAAGCAAACCCGGCCAAAAGGGGCCGGGCACTCGGACGCGTTGCGCTGCAATATAGTCAGAAATTGCCGGAAAACAATGCGCCAAAGCAATGTTTTCGCATCTTTGCTCGAAATGCTTAAGCCACCTGCGACCGCTGGGTGCGGACCGGGCTGGGCGGCACGCTGGCCAGCAGCGCTTTGCGGTCCGCCACCGCGTTATGGAACTGTTCCAGCGCGATATTGAAGGCGGTCAGAGACCCCTCCTCGATCGCCCCATGCTCGAAACAGATCAGCGTATCGCGCAGAATGGCGTCCGCCTCGGCCTGCATTTCGTCCAGTTCACCGACGGAATCGCTGCGGCGCGCCAACGCGAGCATGTCCAGCAGCCGTTCGCGCAACGTGCTGTTGTTGTTGCGCTCGTCCTTCTTCAGGTAGCTCGCAAACCAGGCGCCGGCCGAGCCCATCGCGGAAAGACCCATCAGGGTCCACCAGATGTAGTCGCTGTAGCGGTCCAGAAAGGTCTTTTCCTCGCCGTCGACATAGGCCGCGGCACCCGGATGCACCGGGATCACAGCATCCTTGTCGGTGTCCGGCGTCTCGATTTTCGCCGCGTGCGGGAACTCGGCCAGCACCGTCTGGCGTATCGCAAACAGCTGCCGGGTAAAGCCGGCAATCGTGATCTCGGACAAGCCTTTGCGGGCGACGATGTGGTGCGAAAAACTGATCGTCTTGACGTCGTCATCGGGCCGGGCCGGCGACCCGCCGAAGGCGCCGGCGGGAATTTCCGACGCTTCGTAGACCGGATGGTTGGTGGCGATGGCCTCGGCCGAATCGATCGCCAGGAATGTCGGGGCGCCGCCGTCCCGCACCGAGGCGGCGATCGCCTCCGTGGTAATCTTGCTGTTGACGGGTCCCGCCGCCAGGAACGCGTCGGCCTTCTGGTTTTTGACCGCCTCGCCGACCTCGGTGGTCGAAAACTGGACGACATCGACCTTGGCGGGATCGACGCCGTATTGCTGCAGGATGACCTTGAGCAGGTTCACATTGGCCTGGGTACGGCCGACAACGCCGACGCGATGCCCCACCAACTGCGAAATCTTGGTGATCTTCGGGCCGGATTTCTTGCCCTTGGCTTTCGGCGGTACCCATAGCACCGCGACGTTCTTACGCAGCGTCGCGACCGCCTGGGCGTTCTTCGGCACCTCGAGATCGCCGCGGATGACGGCGAGATCGGCCTTGCCTTCGGCCAGTGCGGTGGCGCTTGCGGTCGCGCCATCGGTCGGGATCGGCCGCAACCGCACCTGGTTGTGGGAAAACGCCTGGCTCAGCGCCTGGATCACCTTGAGGTCGTCACTGTTGGCCGGGCCGACCGCGATCCGGAGCGTCACCGGCCGCATCGCGAAATAATAGGAGCCCGCTACGGTGCCGACGATGGCGAGGATTCCAGCCAGCGTGATCAACGTCATCTTGCGCTTGACCGGACGCGGCGATGGCGGCGCCTGCGGCCCGACAAGGTCGGGACCGTCCACGATCGACCTGGAAAACAATCGTTTGAGGCTCAATTTCGTGCGCCCGTACGGGTTAGACCCAATCCATAGCAAAGTTCTTGCCACCGCAGGGTTACATCTGCGTCATGGTTACCCGCATGCCTTGAACCGGGTTTGGTGCGTTATTGTGGCGTGGATCCGGAAGGGTCCCACCGGTGTTAGGGTAAGCCGGCGTAAAAAACAGGAGGCGATCATGGTAGAGCGGCTATCGGCGGAGGCGCGAAAATCGGCCCTGAAAGACTTGTCCGGCTGGTCGGAACTGGGTGATCGCGAGGCGATTACGCGGACTTTCATTTTCAAGGATTTCAACGAAGCCTTCGGCTTCATGACCCGCGCAGCGCTGGTCGCCGAAAAAAGCGACCACCATCCGGAATGGCGCAACGTTTACAAGACGGTAGAGGTCGTTCTGGCGACCCATGATGCGGGTGGCGTGACCGCGCGCGATATCAAGCTCGCCGAGGCGATGAACGCGATCGCCGGGCAGTTCGGCGTGGCCTGAGACATCTTCCGCAATCTTGCGGCAGTGGGGCAAAATCCCCAATTGTTACGCAGTCCGCGCGATCGACATCCCGCGGCATCAGGGAAATGGCGATGGCATCCGAACACAGCGTGGGCTTCGAGCCGGCCGACCGGCTGGCGCAAGACCGTGAAAGCGTGCGCAAGCGCTTCTGGAGCAAGCTGAAACGGGTGGCGGCGAAACTGCCATTCGCCGAGGATCTGCTCGCGGCCTATTACTGCGCGTTCGACCGGCAGACGCCCCGCCATGTGCAGGCGGCGCTGCTCGGCGCCATCGCCTATTTCATC
>JAQGJF010000793.1 GCA_028290765.1 Tardiphaga sp. | reverse complement strand
CCTTGCCGCCGTGCTTTTCGATGTAACCGGTGGCCTCGGCCTCGATGCCCTGGCCGAGCGCATAATTCACCGTCAGGAAATACCATTCGTTGCCGCCGCGTTGCATCATCGCCGCGGCCGTGGTGTTGCCGGTTGCCCAGGCGTCGTTGACCCACTGGATGGTATTCGGCGAACAGGCCTTGCCGGTCAGGTCCGAACTGGCCGTGGACGATGCCAAGAATGTCATGCGGGTATCACGCAGCAGCGAATTGATGGTGAGGCCAACTGCCGAGTTCGGCACATCGACCACCGCATCGACCTTGTCGACGTCGAGCCATTTGCGCACGATCGCCGAGCCGACATCGGCCTTGTTCTGATGGTCGGCATAAACGATCTCGACCTTGATGTTCTTAGCCCCGCCGTTGAAATCCTCCGCGGCCATCCGCGCGGCCTCGACCGAGCCCATGCCGTTGGTGTCCTGAAAGATTCCGGAAATATCGTTGAGCACGCCGACCCGCACCACGCTGTCGGAAATTTCCGCGTGGACCGTACCGCAGGCGATACATGACAGCGCGACCGCCAGAATCCCTCTTAAGCCGATCATCAACCCCTCCCTGTTCGTTGCTAACTTGTTTCTGTTTTGTTTAATGAGTCACGAATTGTCCGGAACCCGCTCTGTCAGACCTGTCTGTCGGGCAGGCGCAGCACGAGCCCGTCGAGCTCCGGCGCGATCTTGATCTGACACGAGAGCCGGCTGGTCGGCAGTCGGTCCGACGCCGTGCCGTCGAGCAGCGCGTCCTCCGCGTCGGTGATGGCCGGGAGACGATCGACCCAGTCGTCGTCGACATAGACATGACAGGTGGCGCACATGGCATTGCCGCCGCATTCGGCCACGATCTCATCGACGCTGTTGGTGACGGCGAGCTGCATCACGCTGCCGGTACCGGCCTCGAGGCTTTGCGAGCGTCCGTCGGGATGAATGAAGGTGATGGTCGTCATGGACATCGCTCAGGCGGGTTTGAAAGTGACGGGAAGGCTTTCGAGACCGCGCAGCGTATTATTGTAACGCCGCTCGACCGGGCCGATGATCTCGATGCCGGCGACTTTGCGCGCCAGTGCCGCGAGCAGCACTTCACCTTCGAGGCGGGCCACGAGCTGCCCGACGCACATATGAATGCCGGCGCCGAAGCCGACATGTCCGCTGGTCCGACGGGTCACGTCATAGGTATCGGGATTGTCCCATCGCCGGGGATCGCGGTTGGCTGCGGCGAGGAACATCAGAACTTTCACGCCTTCGCCGATATGCATGCCGCTGATCTCGACGTCTTTGGTCGTGGTCCGGAAGAACGTCTGCACCGGGCTTTCGAAGCGGATCGCTTCCTCGAAGGCGTTGCGGGCCAGGGTCGGATCGTTGCGCAGCCGCGCCCATTGGTCGGGGAAACGCGCGAGGCAATGGATCGCCGCGGCGATGCCGTTGACGGTGGTATCGAGACCGGCGCTGAGCAGCGAGCGCACCAGCAGCGGCGCCTCGGTCTCGGTGATTTCCCCGGCATCGACCCGGGCATGGATGCAGCCGCCGAAACCTTCCGGCGTGAGATTGGCGCGCTGGCATTGTTCGGCGACGTAGGCCTGGTGCGGCATCGAGCGCTCGATGGCGGTCTGGCGCAGCTCGTTCGGCGGGCCGAAGGCGTTGAAGACGACCCCGGCATAGGGCAAGAGATGTTCACGGCCCTCTGGCTTGAGGCCGACCGCGTCGGGAAATACCGAAAGCGGATAGGCCTCGGCGAGATCCTTGATCGCGTCAAAACTGCCCTTGGCCAGCAATTCATCGACCTTGGCTTCGGCGGCGGCGGCGAAGCGATCGCGGATCTGCTTCATCACCGCCGGCGACAGCACGCGGCTGAGCACGGCCCGGGTTCTGGTGTGGGCGGGCGGGTCGGCCTCCAGGATCAGGCTTGGCGGCCGCCATGGTTTTTCCTTGGCGAAATCGCTCAGGCCCGCGCCCCGGCTCGAGCAGAACGTCTGCGGATCGTTGAGCACCGCCCAGACTTCCGCATAGCGGGCGACGGCGTAGACGTTCCACTTCTCGAGACGCACCACCGGCCCCGCTTCGCGAAGCAGTTCATGGGTGGGGTGCGGATCGGCCAGGAACTCCATCGAGAACGGATCGACGTCGAGGCTGGGTATGCCCGGCGCACGTCCGTTATTTGGCGATGCCGTCTCCGTCGAGATCGTCGCGACCATGAGAGCCTCCTAAACTTTACTGTTGTAAAGCTGCGTGGGGTGTTTCTAATTCACCATTCGAGTTGAAACGATGATGGCCGGACATGAGTGCGACATGAGCAAGACGAGATCGGCCGATGTGATTCCGAAAGCTGCCGCCGCCAAATCCGACGACCCGGTGATCGATCTCGAGCGTTACGTGCCGGCGCTGATCACCTTCATTGCCAACAAGCTGTCGCGCAGCGCGACGGCGCTGTATCAGCGGCGATTCAAGGTCAATGTCACCGAATGGCGGATTCTGGTGCTGTTGGCGATCGAGCCCGGAATTCCGGCCTCGCGGATCTGTCATGTCATCGGTTTCGACAAGGGACCGGTCAGCCGGACCCTGAGCGTGATGCAGGAACGGGATTTGGTCACCATCAAGACCGACCCGAAAGATGGACGAACGCATTCGATCTCGCTGGCGCCGAAGGGCCGCGAGATCCATGACCGCATCATGGTCATTGCGCTCGACCGGGAGCGCCGTCTGCTCGCCTGCCTGCGCGAAGACGAGCGGGAAGTGCTGATCGATCTGCTCGGGCGCGTCCATGGCAATCTCGGGGCCGTGACCGATCATCCCGAAAACAAGGAGTGAGCTGGCCGCGTCGAAGGGTCCGATCGCACCGCTCATGCCGCCACCGTCGCGGTACCGGCCCGCGCTTTGAGGTCGAAGCTTGTATCGCCGGCCTCGGCTGGCGTGAGCGCGACGGCCGAGCCCAGTAGCCGCCGCGCGACCATGTGGTGGGCGGGCTTGTTCACCGATTCGACGCCCGCCAACCTGCCGTCGCGGAAGCAGAACACCGAAAACGCCCCGGACGACGGATCGCCGCGCACGACGCAATGGTCATGGGGCGCAGGGATGCCGGCAATCTGCAGCTTAAGCGGACCCTGGTCGCTCCAGAACCACGGCACCGCGCGATAGGGATGGGGTTTTCCGGTGAGCCGCGCCGCCACGCAGCGGCCGTGATCGACCGCGTTCTGCACCGATTCCAACCTCGTAGGCGCGCCGCCTGCGAAGTGCTGCGGATAGACGGCGCAATCGCCGATCGCGGAGATCGCGGGGTCGATGGTGAGAAGGTGTTCGTCGACCGCGATCCCGTTGTCGACAGGAAGTCCGGCCTGCGCGGCCAACTCGTCATTGGCAACGACGCCGACACCGACCAGCACGAGGTCGGCTGGAAAAATCTCACCATTGGCGGCTTCCACCGAAATCGCCCGGCCGTCGCTGCCATTGATCCGGGTCACGGCGGCATCGAAGCCGAAGCGGACACCGGTCTTCTCGTGCGCGGCTTTGAAGAAGTCCGACATCGGCCGTGAAAGCGCGCGCGACATCGGCCGCGAACTCAATTCGAGCACCGTGACCTCGGCGCCGATCGCGGCCGCCAGCGCCGCGACTTCGAGGCCGATGAAGCCGGCACCGATGATGACCAGTTTCTTCAAGCCTGCCAGCCGCTGTCGCAAGGCGTCGGCATCGCCGACGGAACGCAGCTGCAATACCCCGTCAAGACCGGCGCCCGGAATCGGCAGCGTGCGATTGCGCGCGCCGGTGGCGAGCACGAGATGGCCGTAGGGGAGAACTTCGTTGCTGGCGAAGTGAACCGTCTTACGGTCGCGATCGATTTTGACCGCGCGTCGTTCGTCGGCGATCTGGATGTCGAACTGTTGGAAAAAGCCCGGGGATCTCAGGTCGAGCGCGGCGCGATCGGATTTGCCGGTGAGATAGGCTTTTGACAGAGGCGGGCGCTGATAGGGCAGCCCCGTCTCGTCTCCGATCAGCCGGATCCGGCCGGCAAAACCTTTTTCGCGCAACGATGCCGCGAGCTGAAAGCTGGCCTGCCCGGTGCCTACCACCAGGACGTCGTCAAGCCCCGCCGTTTGGGCGCCCTCAGGCATTCGATCCTCCCCGCACGGCCTGGCAGATGAACTGCTCTGTTGGAGGTGGCCGTGGCTTGAGCTGGAAGGTCGCACAAATTAGTTGCTAAGGCAACAATAAAAGACGGGGCCTTTCTTCTCCTTGGCAGGGGCGAGACGAGCGAAGCTCGCTCTTTACGCTCGGGGCGGAAGGAACTTTGAGTCTGTGCGCGTGTCACCCCGACCCCCGACCCCTCCCCGCAAGGGGGAGGGGAGCAGAAAAGCGCCTCACTTCACCAGTTTGAAGGTCCCATCCTTGACTTCGATCACGAATGCCGAGCGTTCGTCGTAGCCGTTGTGGTTGTCCGGCGTCATGTTGGAGAGGCCGTTGTTGAGCGCGAGGTCTTTGGTCTTTTCGATCTCGCTACGCAGCGCGGCACGGAATTCTTCGGTGCCGGGCTTTGCCACTTTCAGCGCGGCGGGGATCGCATGTTCGACCAGGGTCATCGAGTCCCACAGATGCGCGCCGAAGATCGACGGGATATTGCCATTGGCGGCCTTGTAGGCGTCGATGAAATTTGCCGTGGTCTTGCGGAACGGCGAGTCGGCCGGCAGGTCGTTGACGACGGTGAAGGCTTCGCCGGTGAAGATGGCGCCGTCGACATCCTTGCCGCCGAGCTTGATGAATTCCTCGGTGGCGACGCCATGGGTCTGGAAGATCGGCCCCTTATAGCCGCGCTCGCGCAACGCCTTCTGTGGCAGCACCGCGGGGGTTCCGGCCGAAGCGACAAACACCGCGTCGGGCTTGGTCGCGAGAATCTTCAGCACCTGGCCGGTGACGCTGGCGTCGCTGCGGGCATAGACTTCATGGCCGGTCAGTGTGACGCCGAGCTTGGGGGCGACTTCGCTCAGCACTTTGTAATAACCTTCGCCATAGGCATCGGAGACGCCGATATAGCCCAGTGTCTTGACGCCTGTCTTGGCGATGTATTTGAGAATGGCGTTGGCCATGATGTCGTCGTTCGGCACCACCTTGAACACCCATTTGCGCTTCTCATCCATCGGCGAAACCAGGATGGCGGCCGCGGCCAGCGATAACAATGGCGTCTTGGACTCCGCCGCGATGTCGATCAGCGGCAGGCTGACCGGGGTCAGCGACGAGCCGAGCAGCACGTCGACCTTTTCCTCCGTGATCAGCTTGCGGGCATTTTGCGCGCCCTTGGTCGGATCCGACTCGTCGTCGAGCGCGAAGTACGTGATCTTCTGCCCGGCGATCTCCTTCGGCAGCGCCGCCACCGTCTTGGTTTGCGGCTGACCGAGTGCGGCTCCTGGACCGGACCCGCTCATGGTGATGCCCACCTTGATCTGCGCCTGGGCGCTGCCGGCCCCCAGTACGATGGCGGCCAATGCAATCATCCAGCTCTTGCTATGTGACATGATTTTCTCCCTTTTGGTTTTGTTTTGGTTCAGTACTCATTGCCGCCGAGACCGAGATAGCTTTCGACCAGCCTCGGATTTTCGGCAATTTCCGCTGGCGATCCCTGCGTAGTGATTGCGCCCAGTTCCATCACGTAAGCATAATCCGCGACTTGGAGCGCGGCCCGCGCGTTCTGCTCGACCAGCAGGATCGAAACCCCGGTCTTGCGTAGATCGGTCAGGATATGAAAGACATCGCGGACGATGCGCGGTGCGAGGCCAAGGCTCGGCTCGTCGAGCATCAAGAGCGTCGGCCGCGCCATCAGCGCGCGGCCCATGGCCAGCATCTGCCGCTCGCCACCGGACAGCGTGCCGGCCATTTGCTGGCGCCGCTCCTTCAGCCGCGGCAGCCGCGTGAAAATCTCCTCGAATGTCTGCCTGCGTTCACTGCGCGATCGCCGGAAGCCGCCAAGCTCCAGATTGTCCTCGACCGACATGTCGGCGAACAGTTCGCGCCGTTCCGGCACCAGGCACAGCCCGGCCTGCACCCGGCTCTCCAGCGGCACCGCATTGATCTCGGTATCGCGAAATCCGATCCGGCCGCGTGCCTTGAGAAGGCCCATGATGGCGTTGAGCAGCGTGGTCTTGCCGGCTCCGTTGGAGCCGATCACCGTGACCAGCGCGCCTTGGGTCACCTTGATCGAAACGTCATGCACGACCTGCGCGCGGCCATAAGACACGCAGAGGTCGGAAACTTCCAGCAGCGGCGCGGTCACGACACGCCCCCGAGATAGGCTTCGAGCACGATCGGATCCTGGCGGATCGCGGCCGGGATGCCTTCGGCAATGCGGGTGCCGAAATCGAGCACCACCAGCCGGTCGGCGAGGCTCATGACGAAGTCCATGTCATGCTCCACCAGCAATACGCTGACCCCTTCGGCACGAACCTCGCGCAGCAGGCGCGCCAGCGCCTTCTTTTCGCCGACCCGAAGCCCGGCGGCGGGCTCGTCCAGCAGCAGCAGCGCCGGATTGAGCGCGAGCGCGCGCGCGACTTCGACCAGTCGCAACTGGCCCAGCGCCAGCGTGCCGGCCGGCTTGAAGGCCACGTCGGAGAGGCCGACACGATCGAGCTGGCGCTGCGCATTGGCAAACAACAATGCTTCCTCGGTGCGGTCGAGATCGAACACCGAGCGCAGCAAGCCGGCGCTGCCGCGCAAATGCGCGCCCAGCGCGACATTCTCGATCACGCTCATGTCGGCGACGATTTCGACGTGCTGGAAGGTGCGGCCGAGGCCGAGCGACGCCGCGCGTTGCGGGCTCTGGGTCTGTAGCGCATGGCCCTCAAACCGGATTTCGCCAGCGCTTAGCGGCAACACGCCGGTGATCAGGTTGAACGTCGTGCTCTTGCCGGCGCCGTTGGGACCGATCAGCCCAATGATGTGGCCGCTGTCGACCTCGAAACTCACATCGTTGACCGCGACCAGCCCGCCGAACGTCTTGCGCACGCGGCTCGCCTGCAGCAGCGGCGTGCCCGGTGCCGGCAGTAGCCGATCGGGAAGGCGTCGATCGTCGCGCGGCGCCGGCGGTTTGGGCGGTGGCGGCGGTCCGAACAATATCGGCCACAGCCCGTTCGAGGCGGTCTGCAAGATCAGCACAAGGACCGCGCCGAAGGCGATGGTTTCGAAATTGCCGGTGTTGCCCACCAGCCAGGGCAGCCAGTTCTGCAACTGATCACGGAGAAAGGTGATGCCGGCCGCGCCGAGGATCGCGCCGTAGACCCGGCCGGCGCCGCCGAGCACCGCCATCAAAAGATATTCGGTGCCGGCGGTGATGCCGAACGGGCCCGGCGACACCGAGCGCTGGAAATGCGCGTAGAGCCAGCCGGCCAGGCCGGCGAGCATCGCGGCATAGACGAACACCATCAGCTTGGCGGCGGCGGTGTTCACCCCAAAGGCCTCGGCGGCGCGGGTGCTGCGCCGCAGCGCGCGGATCGCGCGACCGACGCGCCCGCCGAGCAGGTTTTGCGTCGCGATCACCGCCAGCACGACGGCGACCCAGACCACTACGAAATAGTCGCGGGGATTGATCAGAGGGTAGCTGCCAATGCGCAGCGGCGGAATCCCCGGCAGCCCGTCATGGCCGCCGAGCCAGTTGAGGTTGCCGAACAGATAGAAGAACGCGATGCCCCAGGCGATGGTGCCGAGCGGGAGATAATGACCGCTCAATCGTACCGTGACCGCGCCGATCAGCCCGGCGACGATCATCGTCACCAACAGCGCTGCCGGCAGCGTCAGCCATGGCGATACGCCGAAATACACGGTCAAGACGCCGGTGGTATAGGCGCCGAAGCCGACAAAGGCGGCCTGCCCGAACGAGGTCATGCCGCCGACGCCTGTCAGGAGCACCAGTCCGATCGCGACCAGGCTGGAAAGTCCGATATAGTTGAACAGCGTGATCCAGTAATCCGG
>JAQGJF010000770.1 GCA_028290765.1 Tardiphaga sp. | reverse complement strand
GATAGGTCGTAACCCCTCACCCCAACCCTCTCCCAATGGGAGAGGGGGCTCGCTGCCGTCGCCGGAATATTTCCAATCCAAATCCTAACCGATACGCGTTCGCCGCCACGACGGCGCCAGCCCTTCGCGCATGGCGAGACGACGCAGCGGGCCGACGGCTCCGATCAGATGCAGGCCGAGCGCGCGCGCCGTTTGCATCGGGAGGAAATCGCTCAGCAACGAACGGTTCGCCATGTCGATCACGAACGTTCGGCTGGCGATATCGCTGCGCCGCGCCGATTCAAATCGCGACAATAGCTGCGCCGATCCGAGATCGACTTCCACAGCGCCGGCGCCTTCATTGGATGACAGCGCATCCCGCACGATGTCCGCGATGTCGGCGGCATCGCGCAATCCCATGTTCAGGCCTTGCGCACCAATCGGCGGCAGCACATGCGCAGCGTCGCCGACCAGCACGATACGGTTTTTCGCAACCTGCCGCAGCTGCTCGATCGCCAGCGGAAACAGATGCCGGTCCGGCTCGACGCGCATGCGCCCGAGGATCGAATGCGACTGCCGTTCGGCGGCTACGGACAGTTCCTCGTCGGTGAGCGCCTTTAGTCGCTGCGCTTCGTTTGGCGTCGTGACCCAGACCACGCTCGATCGATTGCCAGGCAGCGGCACGAACACGACCGGCCCATGGGCGGTATGAAATTCTGTCGAGATATTGTTATGGGGTCTCGAATGGCCGACATTGAAGGTCAGCGCGGCCTGGTCCAGCGCGCGACGCCTGACTTCGATGCCGGCAGCCTCGCGGCAGAGCGAATGCCGTCCGTCGGCGCCGACGACCAATCGCGCCGACAGCGATTGCCCCTGGCCTGTGAGGATCTGGACATGGTCCGGGCCGGTGACGATGGTTTCCGCTTCGTCGTCGAGGCGATCGAGTGCGGGAAGTTCTGCGGCCCGCGCCTCAAGCGCCGATATCAGCGCCCGATTTTCGATATTGTAACCGAACGCGTCGCGTCCGATTTCCTGCGCCGCGAACCGCACTTCCGGTGCGCGGATCAACCGTCTGGTATCGTCGACGAGTCGCATCGTCGTCAGCGCGGCGGCGTCGTTCTCGCAGCGGCGCCAGACATCCAGCCGCGCGAGGAAGTCGACGGAACCGCCGAGCAGGGCGGTGGTTCGATTGTCGCCATAGGGGACCCGCCGCGCGATCAGCTTGGTTCGCACGCCCGCATCCGCCAGGGCGGTCGCCGCGGCAATGCCCGTCGGACCGCCGCCAATCACGGCGACGTCATAAATCTCGGATCGATCGGGGCGATCGGCACTTTCGGTCATACCGGGACAATCGGCGTTCCGTGCCGCATTTTCAAGTCCGCCCGTCAGGCCGACGGAACGTTCCAGCCGGGTCGCGCGGCGGAACGCCGCAACGGCGGATGTACAAATCGGGCCAATTCCTGATAGCACTGCCGGACAATGACCGCGCCAACACCTCAGCCATCGCCTTCGATCTCCCAGGCTATGCGCGCCGCCGCATTCGGCGTGCATGTCTTCACGGCGATGGGTGCTGGAATTGCGCTGCTTGCGCTGCTCGAAGCGGTGCGTGAACACTGGGCCGCGATGTTCGCGTGGCTTGGGGTGGCGCTGATCGTCGACGGCCTCGATGGGCCGATCGCGCGGCGGCTGGATGTGGCGCGCGTGCAGCCCGACTGGTCAGGCGAGGTGCTCGATCTGGTGGTCGATTTTGTCACCTATGTCTTCGTACCGGCCTATGCGATCGCCGCAAGCGGGCTGCTGCTACCCTACACAGCGGCGCTGCTGGGTGGCGGCATCGTCGTGACCAGCGCGCTGTATTTCGCCGACCGCCGGATGAAAACGGAGGACAACCACTTTCGGGGCTTTCCGGCGTTGTGGAATGCCGCCGCCTTCTATCTGTTCCTGCTGCACCCACCGCCCGCGCTCGCGAGCCTCGGCATCGCCGGCCTGATCGTGCTGACCTTCGTTCCGCTTCACGTTATTCATCCGGTGCGGGTGACGCGGTTGCGCGGGCTCACTCTGGCATTGATGGCCCTCTGGGGCGTGCTGGCGATCGTGGCCCTGGCCCGCAATTTCGACGTGGCCGCGCCGATCTCGGTCAGCCTGTGCGCGATCGCGCTCTACATTGTCGGCGGCGACGCCGTGATCCGTCTGCTGAGGCCGGCAACGACATGATCGAATTATTGACCAGTCCAGAAGCCTGGGCGGCGCTGCTGACCCTGACGGCGCTCGAAATCGTGCTCGGTATCGACAATGTGATCTTCCTGTCGGTGATCGTGTCGCGGATTCCGCCGCAGCAGGCGAAGCGGGCGCGGCAGATCGGGTTGGCGCTGGCACTGATATTTCGGATTCTGCTGCTCAGCCTGCTGGTCTGGCTGATCGGACTGACCGAGGCTGTCGTCACCGTGACGGGCGTCGCGCTGTCATGGCGGGACATCATTCTGATCGGTGGCGGCTTGTTTCTGATCGCCAAGGCGACCCACGAGATTCACGGGGAGGTGGAAGCGCGCGACGGGGAAGACGACGCAGCGCCGAGCGCTAGCGCCTTCTTCTGGGTGATCGTCCAGATCATCATCATCGACATGGTGTTCTCGCTGGATTCCATCATCACCGCGATCGGCAAGGCGCAGGACCTCGAAAACATTATCGCCGCCGTGATCATCGCCTGCATCATCATGTACGTGTCTTCGGGGCCGGTCGCGCGCTTCGTGGCCGAACATCCGACCACCAAGATGCTGGCGCTGGCCTTCCTGGTGCTGATCGGCGTCGCGCTGGTGGCGGACGGTTTCC
>JAQGJF010000760.1 GCA_028290765.1 Tardiphaga sp. | reverse complement strand
CTCACCTTCACACCATCGCGGCTTTTCGCGCAGGCCTCTGCTCCCGAATCGGTCATGGGCACTCTCAGCGCCTATATGAGCGCCGCCGCAACCCGCGCGCTGCCGGCGGAGGTCGTGGAGCACGCCAAACACCATCTGCTGGATACGCTGGCGGCGATGATCTCCGGATCGGAACTGGCGCCGGGGCAGGCGGCGTTGCGTTACATCGGCGCGCATGGCGGCAAGGGCGCCGGCACCATCGCAGCCACGCAACTCACCGCTTCGGCAGCCGACGCCGCGCTCGCCAACGGCGTCATGGCGCATTCGGATGAAACCGACGATTCGCACAATGCCTCGCGTTCGCATCCGGGCTGTTCGGTGGTGCCCGCGGCGCTCGCGGCCGGCGAGGAGTTCGGCATCGACGGCGGGCGTCTGCTGCGCGCGGTAACGCTCGGCTACGACATCGGCCCGCGGGTGGTGATGGCGATGGGCGGCGCTGCTTTCAGCTATGAGAGCAGCCTCGCGACGCACAGCATCGCCGGTACTTTCGGCGCCGCTGCGGCCGCCTGCTGCGCCGCCGGTCTCGACGCGCGACAGATGCGCTGGGCACTCGACTACACCGCGCAGCAGTCCTCCGGCATCGTCGCCTGGCGGCGCGACACCGACCATATCGAGAAAGCATTCGTGTTCGCCGGCATGCCCGCGCGCAACGGCGTTACTTCGGCCCTCGTCGTGCAAACCGGCTGGAACGGCGTCGACGACATTTTTTCGGGCGCCGACAATTTCTTCCAGGCCTATGCGCCGAAGGCGCAGCCCGGACTTCTCGTCGAAAAACTCGGCGAGCGCTATGAGATTGCGGAGACCGACATCAAGAAATGGACCGTCGGCTCACCGATCCAGGCACCGCTCGACGCCATCGAGGCGATCCGCATAAAACGGCCGTTCGAGGCCGATCAGGTGCGGCGCGTCTCCGTGCGTCTTGCGCCTTCAGTCGGCGCGGTGGTGGACAACCGCGACATTCCCGATATTTGCCTGCAGCACATGGTTGCCGTGATGCTGCTGGACAAGACGGTGTCCTTCCACGCCGCCCACGACAAGCCGCGCATGCAGGATCCGGCCGCGCTGCGCCAGCGCGCCAAGGTCAATCTGGTGCGCGACGAAGACCTCGCCAAGCTGTTGCCGGTGCGGGTCGCCATCGTCGAGATCGATCTGGCCGACGGCAGCCATCTTTCAGAGCGCGTCTCCGCCGTGCGCGGCACGCCGCGCAACCCGATGTCGCGAACCGAAGTGATCGGCAAGGCCCGCGACCTCATCGGGCCGGTTCTGGGGCGCGAGGCGGCCGAGCATCTGATCGAGACCGTGCTCTCGATCGAGACCATGACTGACATCCGGCAATTGCGACCGATGCTGCAGCGCGGGTAGGCTTGATCCGTAGGATGGGTGGAGCGAAGCGATACCCAACAACTCAGCCGTAGATCGTAGGATGGGTTGAGCTCTTGCGAAACCCATCATCCGCATCGGGAAAGTTGATGGGCATCGCGGACCCATCCTCCAAGTCCACATCACCCACCGGCCCTTGCCTTGCGTACGCCCTTGAGATCTTCCGCAATACATTGTGTCAGCCGGTCCGCGACGATCTTTGCAATCTTGGACAGCGGCTTGCGGCCGTCCAGCGCCACGCTGACGGTCTGCGGCTCGGCGCCCTTGTCGCGCACCGGCAGGAACACCAGCGAGCCGTCGAGAATCTCCGGCGCGGCGTCGAGTTCGGAGGTGAAGGCGACATAGTTGCTGCTTCGGGCCAGGATTTTCACCAGCTGCAGTGAATTGGTCTCGACCATTTTCTGGCCGTCGGCGAACAGCCAGCCGTGCCGCGCGTCGAGATAGCGCCGGATCGGCAGCGCCTTGCTCTGCAGCGCGATCGGGTGAGCCGCGACTTCCTGCATGCTGATGGTTTTCTGTTTGGCGAGATCATGGCCCGGCGCCACCACGCAGCCGAACGGCAGCTCGCTTTTCCACAGCACATGGATGTCGCGGTGCGGCGACAGGTTGAAGATCGCCGCGAGATCGGCGCTGCCGCCGAGCAGGGCTGCGATCGCGTCGTCGGTGCTGGCGATCTGGATCTCCAGCGAAATCCGCGGGTGCTCGCGCGTGAGGGTGTCGATGACGCGCGGCAGGAAGCCGTTGACATGGCTGTCCATCGCCACCAGCCGGATGTGGCCCTGGTTGACGCCCTGCAATTGCTTGAGGTCGGCGGCGGCGCGGCGCTCGTCGGTGCGCCAGCGCCGGGCCAGCGTCACCACGGTGTCGCCGGCCGAGGTCAGCCGCATCCCGCGCGGCATCCGCTCGAACAACGCGACGCCAAGCTCCTGCTCCAGCAGCAGAATTTGCCGGTTGATGGCAGACGCCGCGATGTTCAGCTCCTTGGCGGCGCGCTGGATCGAGCCGGACCGGGCGACCTGGTCGACATAGCGCAATACCGCAGGAACCAGCGAACCCCGCATGATTTTACCATTCTAATTTTGAGTACGCAGAATTGCTCACTCTGCGCTGGACGGCAATAGTCCATTACGCGCAACATCAGGCACAGTTGTCGAAGTCTGGCCTATTCCGAAGGAGCCCTTGGTGGCTGCGAACCGTTCCCATCGTGTGCGGCTGGACGACATCACGCATCGCTTCACCGATTTCACGGCGGTGAGCGACATCAACCTCGATGTCGCCGGTGGCGAACTGGTGGCGCTGCTCGGCCCTTCCGGTTGCGGCAAATCCACCTTGCTGCGGATCATTTCCGGTTTCATCCGCCAGACCGAAGGGCAAGTGCTGTTCGATGACGACAGCGTCGATCACCTGGCGCCGAGCGCACGCGGCGTCGGCATCGTGTTCCAGAACTACGCGCTGTTTCCGCACATGACGATTGCCGAGAATGTCGCCTACGGGCTGCAGGCACATAAATGGCCGCGCGGCAAGATCGCGCCGCGTGTGGCCGAGATGCTCGATCTGGTTCACATGAGCGAATTTGCGGAGCGCAAGCCGCGGCAGCTCTCGGGCGGCCAGCAGCAGCGCATCGCGCTGGCGCGCTGCCTCGCCATCGATCCCAAGGTATTGTTGCTGGACGAGCCATTCGGCGCGCTCGACAAAAATCTGCGGCTCGACATGCAGATCGAAGTAAAACGCCTGCAGCGCGAATACGGCATCACCACCATCCTGGTGACGCACGACCAGGAAGAGGCGCTGTCGATGGCCGACCGCATCGCGGTGATGTCGCGCGGCCGCATTGAACAGGTTTCCTCGCCGACGCAGATCTACGATGCGCCGCAGACGTTGTTCGTCAACGAGTTCGTCGGTACCACCAATGTGCTGCACGGCGAATTCGTCAGTGGCGGGGCCGGCGAGTCGGTCGTGCGCATTGCCGGCGGCTCCGCGATCGCGGTTTCGCCCCGCGCGAAATTTCATCCCGGCAGCAAGGTCGTGCTGTCGATCCGGCCCGAACAGCTCCGGATGCAGCCGTCGTCCAGTGACGGCGCGATCGGCGGCACCATCAAGGCGGTGCTGCCGCTCGGCGCCCACGTCGTCTATGACGTCGCGCTGTCGGATGGCGCTTCGATGAAGGTCAGCGAGCCGCGCGAAACCGCTGGCGAACTGCGCTCCCTCGGCACGCCGGTCTATCTCAAGCCGATCTCGTCCGCCTCATGTCACGTTTTTCCTGCCCCATGACCCTCAACCCGATATTCGCAAGCGAGGCCTTTCCCATGATATTTCGCACCAATCGACGCAGCCTGTTGAAAGGCATCGGCACCTCCGCTTTCGCTCTGGCGGCGCCGCGCCTGGCCCTGGCCCAATCCAAGACCCTGGTAGCCGCGACCTTTCCGGGGACGTGGAACGAAGCCGACCGCCAGATCATCGCGCCGGCCTTCAAGCAATTGACCGGCGCCTCGGTGACGCAATCGATCGTGCTGGGGACCGATCAGGTCTCGCGGCTGGTCGCGGCCAAGGGCAACAAGCCGCCGTTCGACGTCGCGTTCTTCGACGCGCCGCAGGTGATCGACGCCGTTCGCGACGGCTTGATCGTCGAATACCCGATGGCGAATTCGCCGAATTACAAGGAGCTGCTGCCGTCGGCACAGGACAAATGGGGCCCCAAAATCACCATGCAGGTGATCGGCATCGGCTACAATCCGAGCAAGATCAAGACGCCGCCGACCAGCTGGGAAGACCTTTGGGATCCGAAATACAAGGGCCGCGTCGGCCTGACCGCCCTGAACAGCCAGCTCGGCATTGCCTTCATTGCCGAGCTGAACCGGATCAAGGGCGGCACCGACGACAATTTCGATCCGGCGTTCAAGGCGCTGCGCGAATTGCTGCCGAATGTCGGCGCCATCGGCGCCAACCTCGGCTCGTTTGCGACCTTGTGGCAGCAAGAGCAGATCGATATTGCGCCGTATAATTTCAATTTCGTCCAGACCTTGAAGGCCAAGGACGTGCCGGTGGAGTTTGCGATTCCCTCGACCGGCCCGGTCGGCTGGTCCACCTGTCTCCATGTGGTTGAGAACGCCTCCTAGCCCGAACTGTCGGCTCAATATATCTTCCTGCACCTCGGCGCGTAGTTACAGGAGGAGATGGTTAAGAGACCCTTCGACGTCATCCCGTCCAATTGCAAGGTCTAACTCGA
>JAQGJF010000757.1 GCA_028290765.1 Tardiphaga sp. | reverse complement strand
CGCTCGCGGCGCGCCGTCCTTCGATTCGCCGCCACGTCGGCCATCGGGCTGGCATTGGCAGGCTCAGGCAGCGCCAAGGAAGCCAAAACGCCACCCAAACCACAGAATGTCCTGTCGCCGGACGCTTCACTCGAGCGTTTGCTGCAAGGCAACCAGCGTTATATCGACGGCGTTTCGCGACGCCATGACTTCAAGCACGAGCGCGAGGCATTGGTTGGGGGACAGAACCCCTTTGCCAGCATTCTCAGTTGCGCCGATTCGCGGATTGCGCCCGAATATGCTTTCGACAGTGGCCGAGGCGATCTTTTTGTCTGCCGGGTGGCGGGAAACTTCGCCAACAATGACACGATCGCCAGCATGGAATACTCGGTCGCCGTCCTAGGCTCGCCCCTGATTCTGGTACTCGGTCACGAGGCTTGCGGCGCCGTCGATGCGACGATCAAGTCCCTCAAGGACGGCACGACGTTGCCGGGACATCTGCCATCGCTGGTGACGGCGCTCGCACCGGCCGTCAACGCCGTGTCGCAGCAGCCTGGCAACCTGCTTGACAATGCCACCCGGAAAAACGTGATCGACAATATCGAAAAGCTGAAATCGGCAACACCCATACTCAGCGCGGCGATCGAGCAGCGTAAGCTCAGGGTGGTTGGCGGCATCTATCGGCTTAAGGACGGCCGGGTTGACATGCTCACATGAGGGATATCCAGCCGGTATGACAGGCTTGCAACCGCTGGCCTGCTAGGCGGCACTGGCGTTATCCATCGTTTCATCCTTCTTCATCACGCAAGTGGAGAGTTTTGCGCCTGCCGGAAGGCGCAGACCTCGCGAGTGGTGGCCAGCTTGCGGGCGCTGGGCCGATCTGCTTAGTTTATGTCGCGCCACGATCATAGGATAGCCGCAGCGTGACCTTGAAAAACATCATCGGGATCGACCACGCCGTCGTGGTCGTCAAGGATCTGGACGGTGCCGCCGCGAATTGGAAGCGGCTCGGATTTACCATCTCGCCGCGCGGCACCCACAGCGCCAAGATGGGAACCGGCAACACCACCATCATGCTCGGCGACGACTACATGGAGCTACTTGGCGTGCTCGCCGAGACCGAGCTCAATACCCCGAGCCGGGCCTTCCTCGCCCGCACCGGCGGCGGCATCGAGCGCATCGCCTTCACCACCCCCGACGCCGCGGCTGGCGCCGAAGAGATTCGCGCCCGCGGCTTCGAGCCGCTCGGCCCGACCGATTTCGAGCGGCCGGTGACGATGCCCGACGGCACGCAGAGCGCCGCCAAATTCCGCACCTTCCAATGGCCCGTCGACGAGGCGCCGGGTGGCGTCCGGCTTTTCGCCTGCCAGCACAAGACGCGCGAGACGGTTTGGATTCCAGAGCTGCAGAAGCACGCCAACACCGCCAAGGCGATCAAGCGCGTCATCATGGCCTCGCCGGAGCCGCAGGCCGACGCGCAGCATCTGGCCAAGATGATCGACGGCAAGGTCACGAGCGGAACCGACGGAGCCTTCCTGGTGCCCTCGGGATCGGACCGCGCCGATTTCGCTTTCATGACGCGCGATCAACTGGCGGGCCAGTATCCCGGCGTCTCGTTGGCCGGCCTGCCGGAACGCGGTGGCGCCGCTCTAGTGCTGGTGGCCGGCGACCTCGCCGCGGCGGAGAGGGCCGTGGGCAGCGTGGGTGTGAAGAGCACTGCAGCGGTCGTGGTGCCGCCGGCCGACGCCAACGGGGTGATGCTGGCGTTTGTGGCGGGCTAAAGCAACGAAGACTCTCAACGTCATTGCGAGCGAAGCGAAGCAATCCAGGGGCCGCGAAGGAAGAACTGGATTGCTTCGTCGCAAGTGCTCCTCGCAATGACGGAGTTACTGCCTCACTTGCGAACCCCGCGGCGCTTCGCCCAGATCCCAGAACAGCCCCGCCATGATGTCTAGACCTTCCGCGGTCACCGACTTGAGGATGTGTTCATCGGGCGCGTGCTGGGAGCAGCCGGGATAAGAGTGCGGCACCCAGATCGTCGGTAACCCCAACACGTCGGTGAACACGTCGTTCGGCAGTGATCCGCCGAAGTTCGGCAGCACGGCCGGCGCTTTTCCGGTGGTTTGCCGGATCGAATTCTGCGCCCAATCGATCCAGGGATTGCCGAGCTCGGTCCGCGACGCAGCAAAACTTTGCGCGGCTTTGGCGCGCACCATCGAAAATCCGCTCTGGTCGAAATGTCGCTGGATCGCACCGACGACGGCATCGATTTTGGTCCCCACGACAAAACGGAGTTGCAACACCGCATGGGCCTGCCCCGGAATCGCATTCGCCGGGCTCTTGATGTTGCCGGCGGCAATCGCCAGCACTTCGAGCGTGTTCCAGGCGTAGAGTCGCTCGGCCGGCGTGAGACCGTCTTCACCCCAGTTCGGCGACAGTTTCGGCTCGTCCGGCATCGGCTCGACTTTTACATCGGCCAGCGCGGCGCGGATGTCGTCGCCGATCGGCGGCGGCTTCAAGGCGTCGAGCAGCAGGCGGCCATGTTCGTCGACCAGCATTGCGATGGCATTGGCGAGGATGGTGGCCGGGTTGGCGAGAACGCCGCCCCAATTGCCGGAATGGTGCGATCCGTCGCGCAGATCGACGTCGAGATGAATGCGCAGTCCGCCGCGGCAGCCGAGAAAGATGGTCGGGCGTTCGGCGGAGAGACGCGGGCCGTCGGAAGCCAGAAACAAGTCGGCGCTCAACTCGTCCTTGAGCGCCGCGCAGACCTGGCGCAAATCCGGCGAGCCGATCTCCTCGCCGGTCTCGACGATGAATTTGGCATTGAATCCGAGCCGCCCGCCCCGCGCGTCGTGCACGGCCTGGAGCGCGGACAACAGGATGCTGTGCTGGCCCTTGTTGTCGGCGGTGCCGCGGCCATAAACCCGGTCGCCGACCTCCGTCGCGCGCCACGGGTCCAGATCGTTCTTCCATTCCCCCGCCATGCCGTCGACGACGTCGCCATGCCCGTACATCAGGACGGTCGGCGCGGGCGATGGCTCACGATACTCCGCCAGCAGATACGGCCCCTTGCCGGACGGCGCTTCGATCAGCCGCGACGTGAAACCGAGCTTCGAGAAGGCCGGTCGCAGTTCGTCTTCGAGATAGGCGCGTAGCGCCGCGGCCTGCTGACCGCTCTGGCTCTCGGTGTGGTAGGAAACTCGCCGGTCAAGCTCGGCGAGGAAGCCGCCGGACACAAAGTGCCGGCGCACGCGATCGATCGCATCGTCTCTGCTCATCGGGGTCCAGTCTCAAGGGTGCATTGATCCGCACCCCGACCCTTATCGCGCTCGGGTTCAGCGTGCCAGCGTCAAAACGTCAGCCGCCGAGATTCGGATTGATTTTCCGGGCCGCCGCGATATCGGCCTCGCCGCCGGTAGTGTCGCCCTTGAGCTGCTTGGCCTTGCCGCGCCCATACAGCGCGGGCGCGTAATCGGGATAGAGTCGGATCGCCTGATCATAGTCGGCGATGGCGTGGTCATAGTCCTTCTTTTGCGCGTAGGTGTTGCCACGGTTGCCGATCGCCAGGACATATTTCGGCTGCAGCCGGATCGCCTGGCCGTAGTCGGCGATGGCGCGGTCGAAATCGCCCTTGGCCTGAAACGTCCGGCCACGGTTGTTGAAGGCGACCGCAAAGCTGGGATCGAGCCGGATCGCCTCGGTCTGGTCGGCGATGGCGCGGTCGTAGTCCTTCTTGTCCTCGTAAGCGCAACCGCGGTTGGTGAGCGCAACGATCATATCCGGCTTGAGCCGGATCGCGTCGCTGTAGTCCGCGATGGCGCGATCGAGCTCACCCTTGACCTGCCGGGCGTAGCCGCGGTTGTAGAGCGCCGTGGCATCCTTCGGCTGGAGCCGGATCGACTGGTCGAAATCGGCGATGGCGTGTTCGTAGTCCGCCTTGGCGGCATAGGCGCTGCCGCGATTGCTGAAGGCATGGGCCGAGTTGGGCTCGAGCCGGATCGCCTGCGTATAGTCGGCGATGGCGCGATCCTGGTCATGCTTGTCGCCCCAGGCGCTGCCGCGGTCGTCATAGGCGGCGGCATAGTTCGGGTTGATCCGGATCGCCTGGTCGTAATCGGCGATGGCGCGATCGAGATCGCCCTTGGCCTGATACACCAGACCACGGTTGGTGAGGGCCACCGCGTAAGTGGGATTGAGCCGGATGGCCTGATCGTAGTCCGCCATCGCGCGGTCGAGATCGCCCTTGGTCTGGTAGGCAATGCCGCGGTTGTTGAAGGCAACGGCGTCCTTGGGGTCTAGTCTGACCTCCTGCTCGAAATCGGCCAAAGCGCGGTCGATATCGCCCTTGGCCTTATAGGCATTGCCGCGCCCGCTATACGGATAGCCGGCCTTGGGATCGAGCCGGATCACCTCATCGTAATCGGCGATGGCGTGGTCGAAATCACCCTTGGCGGCATAGGCGTTGCCGCGGTTATTGAAGGCGTGGGCGTAAGCGGGATCGAGCGAGACCGCCTTGCTGTAATCGGCGATGGCGCGCGCATGGTCCCTGCGAAGAAAGAACACATTGCCGCGGCCGTTGAAGGCAACAGCGGAATCCGGATCGAGCCGGATGGCCTGCTCGTAGTCGGTGAAAGCGCGGTCGAGTTCGCCTTTGGTCTGATACGCCCTGCCGCGGTAGGTCAAAGCCATCGCGAGATCCTTTCCGGCAATCTTGCCGGAATCGATCGCACGGCTGCATCCGGTGACTTGCTCGTCCCACGAGATGTCGGGAGTGCCGGTGCATTTTGCGTCCTGCAGCGTCTGGGCCTGAGCCGTCAGCGATGCCAGCGCCGAAATCATCAGGGCGCCCGCAAAATTGCGCCAACCATGTGCCATCATGCCTAAGCCATGCCTGCTGAGCCGATTTGCTTCCGTAAGTTGGTCGTCTCCAAACGGCTTGAACGGTTCAACCATCAGCAGTCGCAACGGCGACCCGTTGCGATCCCTCCCCTTGTGGCCCGGAGCCCTCGGCGCCTACCCGCCGATATTCGGATTGATCTTCCTGGCAGCCGCCAGGTCGGCTTCGCCGCCCGCGCCGTCGCCCTTGAGTTGCCTGGCCTTGCCGCGCGCATACAGTGCCGCGGCGTAGCCGGGATAGAGCCGGATCGCCTGATCGTAGTCGGCAATGGCGCGACCATAATCCTTCTTCTGGGCGTAGGTATTGCCGCGGTTGTTGATGGCCAAAGCGTAGCGCGGCTGCAACCGGATCGCCTGGTCATAATCCGCAATGGCGCGGTCGAAATCGCCCTTGGCCTGGTAAGCCCGGCCACGGCTGTTGAAGGCGACCGCGAAACCAGACTCCAGCCGGATCGCCTCGCTGTGGTCGGCGATGGCGCGATCGAATTCCTTCTTGTCCTGATAGGCGATGCCGCGATTGTTGATCGCAAAAATGAAGTCGGGCTGCAGCCGGATCGCCTCGCTGTAATCGGCGATGGCACGGTCGAGATCGCCCTTGACCTGCCAGGCGTGCGCACGGCTGTTCAACGAACCGACGTCTTTCGGGTCGAGCCGGATCGCCGCGTCGAAATCCGCGATGGCGTGGTCATAGTCCGTCTTGGCCGCATAGGCGCTGCCCCGGTTGTAGTAGGCATGCGACGAATTCGGTTCGATCCGGAGCGCCTGGGTGTAATCGGCAATGGCGCGGTCCTGGTCGTTCTTGTTGCCATAGGCGCTGCCGCGGCTGTCATAGGCGGCGGCATAATTCGGATCGAGCCGGATCGCCTGGTCGTAATCGACGATGGCGCGGTCGAGATCGCCTTTGGCCTGGTACGCCAGGCCATGGTTGTTGACGGCCGTGGCATAAGTTGGATCGAGCCGGATCGCCTGTTCGTAATCGACAAAAGCCCGATCGACGTCGCCTTTGGCCTGGTAGGCGATGCCGCGATTGTTGAAGGCAACGGCGTCCCTGGGATCGAGCCGAACCGCCTGTTCGTAATCGGCCAACGCACGGTCGATGTCGCCCTTGGCCTTGTAGGCATTGCCGCGGCCGTTGAACGGATAGCCGGCCTTGGGATCGAGCCGGATCACCTGATCGTAGTCGGCGATGGCGCGGTCGAAGTCGCCCTTGGCGGCATAGGCGTTGCCGCGGTTGTTGAAAGCGTAGGCATAGACCGGGTCGAGCGCGATCGCCCTGACGTAATCGGCGATGGCGCGATCATAGTCTTTGCGGAGAAAATACACATTGCCCCGGCCAGCGACGGCGATGGCGGAATCCGGATCGAGCCGCATGGCCTCCTCGTTATCCGCGAAGGCGCGGTCGAGGTCGCCCTTGGCCTGATAGGCCTTGCCGCGCCGGCTGAACGCCGCCGCCAGATCCTTGCCGGAAATCTTGCCGGAATCGATCGCGTTGCCGCAGCCGGCGATCTGCTCATCCCAAGGGATGACGGAGGTGCCGGTGCATTTGGCGTCCTGCAGCGGCTCTGCCTGCGCAGCCAGCGGCGCCAGCGCCGAGAATATCAAGGCGCCCGCCACGCCGCGCCATCCGATCAAAGTCATATCTCTGCCCTGCCCTGAGATTATCCATCATAGGTCGCGAGGGCGGCATCAAGGGTTCAACGCGCGTATTCTAAGGGGGATAAGAAGAGTGCTCACGCCGGCAGCAATGCATTCCTCGCCATCCATGCATCGAGGTCCTCCCTCAACCCGGCCGAAACAGCCGTCAACGGCAGCCGGCATTCCGGCGACGCAATCAGGCCCTGACGCCACAGGCAGTACTTGAGCGGCATCGGATTGGCCTCTTCGAACAGTCTTGCAATGAGCTGTTGCAGCGGTGTCCAGATCGTCCGCGCCGCCTGGTGGTCGTTCGCCGCGACCAGCCGGGCGATGTCCACGAAACGATCGGTCGCGACGTGGCTGGAGGCCAGGATGCCGCCGTCGGCGCCGCTGCACATGAGCGGAAAGAACAGATGATCCTCGCCGGTAAGAACCGAAAAGCCAGCCGGCTTGTTCGCCAGCAGTTCCAGGGATTGGGTGATGTTGCCGGCGCTGTCCTTGATGCCGACGACATTTTCAAGCTCGGCGAGCCGCATCACGGTCTCGTTGCCGAGATTGACCGAGGTTCGATAGGGGATGTTGTAGATCAGGATCCGGCGGTCCGTCGCCTGCGAGATGGCGGTGAAATGAGCCCGCAATCCGTCCTGCCCGGGCCGGTTATAATAGGGACAGACTGAGACGATCCCCGGAAATCCGTGTCGCTCGACCCGCCTGATGGTCCTGATTACCTTGTGGGTGGCATTGCCGCCGATGCCGGCGAACACCGGCACGCGCCCCGCCACCGCCTCCACGGTTTCCGCCAGGAGGGCGTCGGTCTCCGCATCGTCGAGGGTCGGAGCTTCCCCGGTGGTGCCGAGCGGAAACAGGCCGGACACGCCTTGCGCGACATAATGTTCGATCAATCGGCGGTAACTCTTGAGGTCGACGAGGCCATCCCTGAACGGCGTCACCAGCGGAACCCAGACACCCACCATGATTATTCCCCCTTTCGACGATGAGGGTGAATATTTGCCTCCGGCCGACGAATTAGGATATCTAATTCTTCTAATAGA
>JAQGJF010000732.1 GCA_028290765.1 Tardiphaga sp. | reverse complement strand
GCCGGCGGCGAGCCAATGCGCCAGCGCTTTCGCGGCACAGGTCAATTCCAGCGGCGTCCGGCTCATTGCGATCAGGTCGAGCGAGCCGTCCTCGTGGTCGGCCATGAACAGCCGGTCCAGCGTGAGCAGGCTCGCCAGTAGCGCGCCGAGCCAGAGAATCGCGGGGCCCAGCCGCGTCAGCAGGGCGAGATCCGGCCCGACCGCGAACGGCATCAGCACCACCACGGTGAGAAAGAACAGCACACCGATCAGCGCGCCACCGCCGACGCGCAGCGCAATGCGGAGATCCCGGCGGATGAGTGCGGCGAGGGCGGTCATGACCTGCTCTCTCCCCCCCTGCGGGGGCGAGACGAGCGAAGCTCGCTCTTAAGGCTCGGGGTGGGGGGTAGCCGCGAGTCTCGGCCTCGGAGACCCCCACCCCCGACCCCTCCCCGCAAGGGGGAGGGGAGCAGAGCTGCGGCCACGCAGAATGGCTTGCGTCTGCGCTGCACCCTCACAACCCGCCCCCGATCCGCAGTTCCTTCGCTGCAATTCCCAGCGGTGTGTGGGTAGCGGCGACGATCAGGCCGCCTTGGCGCAGATGATTCGTCATCAGGCCGGCAAACAGGCCCTGGCCGGCGCTATCGAGCGCCGAGGTTGGCTCGTCCAGGAGCCAGACCGGCCGCGGCACCGCCACCAGCCGCGCGATCGACAGCCGCCGCCGTTGCCCGGCCGACAGATAGGCCGCCGGCAGATGGGCGGTGTGACCGAGCCCGACCGCAGCCAATGCGGTGACCGCGGTCAAAGCGCCGGGCCCGAGAAAATCCGACCAGAACGACAGGTTTTCCAGCACGCTCAGGGAAGGTTTGAGGGCGTCGCGGTGGCCGAGATAATGCACCTGTTCGGCCAGCGTGAGTTCGCCGTCTCCGCCGGCGAGGTCGATCGAGCCGCCGGAGGCCGTCAGCAGGCCGGCGATCAGCCGCAGCAGCGATGTTTTCCCGGCGCCATTGGCGCCGGTGATCGCCAGCGCCTCGCCCGCACAGGCCTCGAAATCGAGGCCGGAAAACACCTCGCGGCCGCCCCGGACACACCGCAAATCGCGCCCCGACAGCCGCATCAAAGCCCATTCCATGGTTCGAAACCTCGCTCAGATCGCATTGCTGCGAAACGATTGTCGATGTGGCGGCGCCTCTAGAAAGATTCTATAAGCCGGAACTTGATGCAGCACACAATCGGCGCCTGCAAGCCACCAGGCTTCCTTCGCGGGCCACCTGTACTGCGGTGTTATGATACCTTTTGCCGGGTATCCTTAAATGATGATTGGGACCGCCTCACATGACCTCGCTCGACAGCTTCAAATGCCGCAAGACCCTGAAGGTCGGTGGCAAGACCTACGTCTATTACAGCCTGCCCGCCGCCGAGAAGAACGGTCTGAAGGGAATTTCCAAACTTCCCTATTCGATGAAGGTGTTGCTGGAAAATCTGCTGCGCTTTGAAGACGACCGCACGGTCAAGAAGGCCGACATCATCGCGGTGTCGAAATGGCTGAAGACGCGCAAGCTCGAACACGAAATCTCGTTCCGCCCGGCGCGGGTGCTGATGCAGGATTTCACCGGCGTACCGGCGGTGGTCGATCTCGCGGCCATGCGCAATGCGATGCAGGCGCTCGGCGGCGACGCCGAAAAGATCAATCCGCTGGTCCCGGTCGATCTCGTCATCGATCACTCGGTGATCGTGAACTTCTTCGGCGACAACAAGGCGTTCGGCAAGAACGTGGTCGAGGAATACAAGCAGAACCAGGAACGCTACGAGTTCCTGAAGTGGGGTCAGAAGGCGTTTTCGAACTTCTCCGTAGTGCCGCCCGGCACCGGCATCTGTCATCAGGTCAATCTCGAATACCTGGCCCAGACGGTGTGGACCCGCAAGGAGAAGATGACGGTCGGCAAGAAGACCGGCACCTTCGAGGTCGCCTATCCCGACACGCTGGTCGGTACCGATTCGCACACCACGATGGTCAACGGCCTTGCCGTGCTCGGCTGGGGTGTCGGCGGCATCGAAGCCGAAGCTGCGATGCTCGGCCAGCCGCAGTCGATGCTGCTGCCCGAAGTGATCGGCTTCAAGCTCAAGGGTCAGATGAAGGAAGGCGTCACCGCCACCGATCTGGTGCTGACCGTGACGCAGATGCTGCGCAAGCAGGGCGTAGTCGGGAAATTCGTCGAATTCTACGGCCCCGGCCTCGATTATCTTTCGGTCGCGGACAAGGCGACCATCGGCAACATGGCGCCGGAATATGGCGCGACCTGCGGCTTCTTCCCGGTCGATGCCGCCACCATCGATTATCTGAAAACCTCGGGCCGAAAGCCCGATCGCGTCAAGCTGGTCACGGCCTACGCCAAGGCGCAGGGCCTGTTCCGCACCGCCAAGTCAACCGATCCCGTGTTCACGGAAACGCTGACGCTCGATCTCGCTGACGTGGTGCCCTCGATGGCCGGACCGAAGCGCCCAGAAGGCCGCGTCGCACTTCCGGCGGTCGCCAGCGGTTTCGCCGCAGCGATGACCAGCGAATACAAGAAGGCGGCGGATGCCTCGCATCGCTACGCCGTCGAGAATCGCAATTTCGATCTCGGCCATGGCGACGTGGTGATCGCGGCGATCACGTCCTGCACCAACACGTCGAACCCCAGCGTGCTGATCGGCGCCGGATTGCTGGCGCGCAACGCTGCCGCCAAGGGCCTGAAGGCCAAGCCATGGGTCAAGACCTCGCTGGCGCCGGGTAGCCAGGTGGTCGCGGAGTATCTTTCCAACTCCGGACTGCAACTAGATCTCGACAAGGTCGGTTTCAACCTGGTCGGCTTCGGCTGCACCACCTGCATCGGCAATTCCGGCCCGCTGCCGGAAGAGATTTCGAAATCGATCAACGACAACGGCATCATCGGCGCTGCCGTGCTGTCGGGTAACCGCAACTTCGAAGGTCGCGTCAGCCCGGACGTACAGGCCAACTATCTGGCGTCGCCGCCGCTGGTGGTGGCCTATGCGCTGGCCGGAACCGTCACCAAGGACCTTTCGGTCGAGCCGATCGGCGAAGGCAAGGACGGCAAACCGGTCTACCTGAAGGACATCTGGCCGACGACCAAGGAAATCAACGCCTACATGAAGAAGTACGTCACCGCGACGATCTTCAAGAAGCGCTACGCCGACGTGTTCAAGGGTGACACCAACTGGCGCAAGATCAAGACGGTCGAGAGCGAGACCTATCGCTGGAACATGAGTTCGACCTACGTGCAGAATCCGCCTTACTTCGAAGGCATGAAGAAAGAACCGGAAGCGATCGTCGACGTGGTCGATGCGCGGATTCTGGCGATGTTCGGCGACAAGATCACCACCGACCACATTTCGCCGGCCGGCGCGATCAAGCTGACGTCGCCCGCCGGCAAATATCTGTCCGAGCATCAGGTGCGGCCCGCCGACTTCAACCAATACGGCACGCGGCGCGGCAACCATGAAGTCATGATGCGCGGCACTTTCGCCAATATCCGCATCAAGAATTTCATGCTGAAGGGCGCCGACGGCAATATTCCGGAAGGCGGCCTGACCAAGCATTGGCCCGACGGCGAACAGATGTCGATCTACGACGCGGCGATGAAGTACCAGCAAGAGAAAGTGCCGCTGGTGGTGTTCGCCGGCGCCGAATACGGCAACGGCTCGTCGCGCGACTGGGCCGCCAAGGGCACCAGGCTGCTCGGGGTTCGCGCCGTGATTTGCCAGAGCTTTGAGCGCATCCATCGCT
>JAQGJF010000666.1 GCA_028290765.1 Tardiphaga sp. | reverse complement strand
CGCTTGGTCATGCAGCCTGCTCCACGAGTTGATTTGGCGAAATGCGCCCGCCGGTTCGCGCGGCTTCCTTCACCGCCTCGACGACCGCGAGCGTTCCCATGGCGTCCTCGACCGAGATCAGCGGAGCTTCGCGCCGTGCGATCACGGCGAGGAAATGCCGCAACTGTTCCACCAGCGGATCGAGCACGGCGGCGGCGAGTTCGGTGCGCCCCAGCGGGGCATACCATCCGCCGTCGCCCGGATACGACCACAACTCCATGTTGGGGACGGAAAGCGAGCCTTTGGTGCCGGCGAACAGGTAACAAGGCTGGTCCTGTCTGGGATAGGCCGCGTTCTCGCCGGAGGTGAGCTCCCAGCTCCAGGGCGCTGGCGTGGCATCGGACACCGTGACGGTGCCGAGCGCGCCATCGGCAAATCGCAGCAGCAGCGCCGCGGTGTCTTCTACCGCGAAACCGCGCGCTTTGTTCGACGTCAGCGCCTGCACTTCGACGATCTCACCGCAGATGAAACGAAGATCGTCGATGTCGTGGATCAAATTGATCAGGACCGGACCGCCGCCCGGCTCACGCCGCCAGGCGACGTCGAAATAATTGTCCGGCTTGCGCAGCAGCCACAATCCGACCACGGCGGTCAGTTGTCCGAGCTGGCCGCCGGCAATGCTGTCCCGCACCGCCTTGATGCGCGGATTGTGCCGGCGGTGATGGCCGACCAGCACCGGCACGCCGGTTCGCCTCGTAGCCCTGAGCAGGATCTTGGCCGATGCGACGGTGTCGGTGACCGGCTTTTCGACCAGCGCCGGCGTACCGTGCTCGAGGCAGTCGATCGTGTTTGCCAGATGCAGCGCATTGGGCGACGCCACGATCATGCCGTCCGGCGTTTCCCGCTCCAGCAAGGCGCGATGGTCGGCATGCCAGGGAAGCCGGCGCGCCTCGGCGAATGCCTTGGCCTCGCTGGAGGGATCGGCGATCCCGGCCACCACGCAGTCCGCCGAAGCCTCGATCAGCTCGATATGCCTGCGTCCGATCAGCCCAGCGCCGATCACGCCAATCCGCATCCCGCTCATGCCGCGCTGTCCGTCATGGCGCCGCCGAGAAACAGTTGGCCGATCCGCGGGTCATTGAGCACTCGCTCGGCCTTGTCCACCAGGCGGGTCTGTCCGAGTTCGAGCACGATGCCGAAATCCGAAATCTCCAGCGCGGAGCGGGCATTCTGTTCGATCATCAGGACCGAGACTCCGCGGTCGCGCAGTTCTCTCAGGATATTGAAGGTCTGCAGCACCATCAGCGGCGAAAGGCCGATCGAGGGCTCGTCGATCAGCACCAGTTGCGGATTGAGCAGGAGCCCGCGGGCGATTTCGAGCTGCTTCTGCTCGCCGCCCGACAGCGTCGAGGCCTGCTGCGTGGCTTTTTTGCGCAGCACCGGGAACTTATCGAGCGCGGCTTCGATCCGCGCCGGCAGGTCGGTGATCTCGCGGCCGGCGGCGACCGCGCCGAGCTCGATGTTGTGACGCACCGACAGTTCCGGAAAGATGTTGCGCCCCTGCGGCACATAGCAGATGCCGGCGGTCAATAGCTCGCGCTGGTTCAGCCCGGTGACGTCGCGTCCCTTGAAGACGACCTTGCCAGCGCGCAGTTTCAACAGCCCGAAGATGGCCTTGAACACCGTGGATTTGCCGGCGCCGTTTGGCCCGATCACGGTGGTGATCGAGCCCGACGGTACCGAGAAGGTGGTGCCGTTCAGGATGGTCATCTTGCCATAGCCGCCGACCAGGCCTTGAACATCCAGGATCACGTCGCTCATGGGTTCATCCTCAAGATCTGCACTCAGTGTCCCAGATAGGCTTCAATCACGGCGGGATTGGCGCGCACTTCGCTCGGGCTCCCGATCGCCAGCACCTTGCCTTCCGCCATCACCACGACGCGCGAGCACAGCGACATCACGAATTCCATATTGTGTTCGATCACCACGAAAGTGGCGCGCTTTTCCCGGTTGATCGCGGTCAGGCGTTCCTTGAGATCGCCAAGCATGGTGAGATTGACGCCGCCGGCGGGCTCGTCCAGCAGCACCAGGCGCGGCCCGCCCATGAAGGCCATCGCGGCGTCGAGCAGTTTCTGCTGGCCGTAGGACAATCCGCCGGCGGCCTCATCGGCGAGATGATCGAGCTTGAAGAACCCGATCATCTGATCGGCCGCCTCGGTCAGGCCGGCGTCGGAGGGACCGAGCAGGCGGGACAACATGTTGCCCTGGTGCTCCTGCCCGGCGAGGATCAGGTTTTCCCGCACCGACAGTTTTGGAAACACCTGCAGCAGCTGGAACGTGCGGCTGACGCCGAGGCGATTGAGTTCCGACGGGCGCAGGCCGGTGACGACTTTGCCATCGACCTTCACCTCGCCGTCGTTCGGCGTGAGCTGGCCGAGAATGCAGTTGAACAGGGTCGACTTGCCGCAACCATTCGGACCGATCAGGCCGAGGATTTCGCCCTCATGGACGTCGAAACTGACGCCATCGACCGCGGTGATGCCGCCAAATCTTTTTTTGATGCCGGTGATTTCAAGAACCGCGGTCATGGCGCCGTTTCCATTTTCGATTTGGCCACGGCGCGCATCGCGGAAGCGAGCTTGGTGCGACGCTCGGCCAGGAAGCGATCGAGGATGCCCAGAATGCCGGTCGGCGAATAGATCAGCAGCAGGATCACCGCCACTGCATAAAGCATCAAATAATAGCCTTGCGTGAACCGCAGCCATTCCGGCAGCAGCACCGCGATCATGGCGCCGAGAAACGGCCCGAAGAAGAAGCCGGCGCCGCCGACGATCACCATCATCAACAGATCGAGCGACAGCGACAGGTTGAAGGGCACCGGATCGACATATTGGGTCAGCGGCGCGTACAGCGTGCCGGCGACGCCGCCGAGCGCCGAGCCGATCGCAAACGCCATCAGCGTGTAGCGTCTTGTGTCGATCCCGAGCGAGAGTGCGCGCACCGGGTTCTCACGCAAGGCCATGAAGGCGCGTCCCCAGGGCGAGCGGATCAGCCACCACACCATCACCGAGACGATGCCGAGCGAGCCGAGGCAGAGGTAATAGAACGGCAGCGGCCGGTTGGTGGCGAAGCCGAAGATGTGGGGCCGGGGGATATTGCTGATGCCGTAGATGCCCTTGGTGAGCCAGTCCTCGTTGCGGAACACCAGGAAGGCGAGCGTCGAAAACGCCAGCGTCACGAAGGCGAGATAATGATGTTGCACGCGTAGCGCCGGATAACCGAGGATCCAGCCGATCGCAAAGCACAGCACGATGGCGACGCCGAGCGCCGCGATCAGCGGCAGTCCGTTCGCGGTCATGATGGCGGCGGCGTAGGCGCCGATGCCGACGAAGGCGCCCTGCGCCAGCGAGACCTGCCCGGCATAACCCAGCGTCAAATTGAGTCCCATGGCGGCGATGGTCATCACCGCCCATTGGCTGAGGATGAACAGTCCGTAGCGGTTGAAATTCATCGGCACGATGATGAGGCCGGCGATCACGATGACGCCGAGCGCGATGCGCAGATATTTGCCGGTTACGGTCATACCGTGCGCTCCTCGGGACGGCCTAGAATTCCCTGCGGGCGGAACAGGATGATCATGATCAGCAGGATCATGCGCTCCACCGGCACGCCGATGATGCGCGCCACCGT
>JAQGJF010000660.1 GCA_028290765.1 Tardiphaga sp. | reverse complement strand
GTCGGCGGCGTGACGCCGGTGCAAGGCGACGACACTAACGGCCTTCGCGCCGATCTGTTCGATCGCGACGAAATTCTGATCGTCCCGGGACAGCTGATGCTGCGCGACGGCCCGGTAGCCGATCATGCCGTGTTGGTCGGGCAGGGCCTTTTTCGCGAGATCGGGCCCGCGTCGGATCTCACCGAAAAGCATCTGCATCTGCAGCCGATCCTCGCCCCCGGCATGCTGCTGATGCCGGGCCTGATCGATGCTCACACCCATCTCACGCAAAGCTTTGGCAAGGCGCTGGCGTTCGGCGAACCGTCGGAAATCTTTCGCCGCATCTGGGTGCCGATGGAAGGCGTGCTCGACGAGGAACTGGTCTATCTCTCCAGCAAGGCTTCGGCGCTGGAAAGCCTGCGCGGCGGCTTCACCACCGTGGTCGACGCCGGCACCCGGGCGGAGGGCGACACCACGGCGGTGGCGCGCGCCACCACGGAGGCCGGCTTGCGCTGCGTGCTCGGCCTGATCTGCAACGATCTCGGCCGCGAGGCGGCGCCCGTCGAACGCGCCGCCCACGCGCATCTCGAGCGCTGGCGCGATGCGCCGCTGGTTCATCCCTCGCTTGCGATTTCGATCCCCGAGGTGGCGACCGACGACATGCTGCGCAAGATGTCGTCGCTGTGCCAAAAGTCCGGCGCGATCTTCCAGACCCATGTCAACGAGCACCTGGTCGCGGTCGAACGCTCGCTGGTCGATCGCGGCGCGCGGCCGATCGAGCATCTGCATCGGATCGGCGCGCTCGGCCCGCAGGTGCTGCTGGCGCATGCGACCCTGATCACGCCGGCCGAACTCAAGATGCTGCGCGAAACCGACACCGCCGTGGCCTACAATCCGGTGGCGTCGCAATGGAAGGGTAATGCGGTCGCACCTGCCGTGATGATGGATGCGCTCGGCATCCGCTTCGGCATCGGCACCGACGGCACGCGATGCGACGGTTTCCGGCTGCTCGATGCCGCGGAAGCGACGCAGCGCATCGCCTTCGGTCTTTCGATCGGCGATTCCTCCTGCGGCGGTGGCTGGATCTGGCTCGACCATGCGACCGCCGCCGGCGCCGGCGCGATCGGGCTCGGCGCGGTGACCGGCGAGATCGCGGTCGGGCTCGCCGCGGATTGCCTGCTGGTCGATATCGACCGGCCGGAATTCACCCCCTCCTGGGACCTGACCTGGGAACTGGTGCGGTTCGGCAACCGCGACCAGATCGTCGCGGTGATGGTAGGCGGGCGGCTGCGACTTTGGCAGGGCTGGCCGGTCGGTTGGGATGGCCGCGCCTTGATGAAGGAAGTGGCCGCCGCGGCCAAACCGGCGGTCGACCGGGCGCCGATCCAGCGGGTTCATCCACACTCCGGGCAGCACCGTCGATAACCCCCATTTATCACTGCGATAAGCCGGATTCCTGCCGCGCCTCGCGGCACCGGAATCCGATTTATCAGGCACGCCGCTTGCAAGCCGGGGAAGGACCAGCCGCTGGCGGGGTTGATGTCATTATGACAGCATTGCCGCCGGCCATCTGAACCAGGGGACCCGCCGACATGAGATTATTGCGTATCGCGACCGCCACAGCGGCGCTGCTGGTGAGCCTCGCCTCTAGCCTCCACGCCCAGACCACCCTGCGCATCGGGCTGGCCGAAGATCCCGATATCCTCGACCCCTCGCTCGGCCGGACTTATGTTGGCCGCATCGTGTTCTCGGCGTTTTGTGACAAGCTGTTCGACATCGACGACAAGCTCAGCATCGTGCCGCAACTGGCGCTGTCGTACGAGACCTCCGCCGACGGCAAGGAAATGACCATCAAGCTGCGGCCGGGCGTGAAGTTCCACGACGGCGAGCCTCTCGATGCCGAGGCTGCGAAATTTTCGCTGGAGCGGCATCTGAATTTGCCGGGATCGTACCGCAAGCCGGAACTGGCCGCCCTCGATCATGTCGATGTGGTCGATCCCCTGACCATCAAGCTGATCCTGAAGACACCCTATTCGCCGCTGATCGCGCAGCTCACCGACCGCTCCGGCATGATGATCTCGCCCAAGGCGGCCAAGGAACAAGGCGACAAATTCGGCCTGCATCCGGTTTGCGCCGGTCCCTATAAATTCGTCGAGCGCGTCCAGCAGGACCGCATGGTGTTCGAGAAATTCGCCGACTACTGGAACAAGGACAACGTCTTCATCGATCGCATCACCTATCTGCCCATCACCGACGCCACGGTGCGGCTGGCCAATCTGAAATCCGGTGCCCTCGATCTGATGGACCGCCTGCTCGCCACCGACATCAAGGAAGTCACGTCGGATCCGAAACTCAAGCTCTCGCCGGTGCTGGAACTCGGCTACACCGGCATCACCATCAACATCAACAAGGACAAGGCCAAGGGGCCGCTCAGCCAGTCGGAAAAAGTCCGCCAGGCGCTCGACCTCTCGCTCGATCGCGAAGCGCTCAACCAGGTCGTCTTCAACGGCGAGTTTCGGCCGGGCAACCAGTGGATCAGCCCGGAACATCCCTATTACCAGAAAGCCTTTCCGGCGCGTCCGCGCGATCTCACCAGGGCCAAGGCGCTGCTGAAGGAAGCCGGCGTCACGCTGCCGGTCAGCGTCGATTTCATGGTGCCCAAGAACACCGAAAACGAAGCCGTCGCCCAGGTGATCCAGGCAATGGCGGCGGAAGCCGGCATCGACCTGAAGATTCGCATCGTCGAATTCGCCACCTCGTTCAAGCAGGCCACGGCCGGCGAGTTCCAGGCGTTCTACATCCCGTGGAGCGGCCGGATCGATCCGGACGGCAACGTCTATGTCTTCCTGCACACCGGCGCCGGCCAGAATGACGGTGGCTACTCGAATCCGGAAGTCGATAGATTGCTCGAGGAAGGCCGCCTGATCTCCGATATGGCGCAGCGCAACGCGCACTACGAAAAGATGACCAGGATCGTGCTCAACGACGAGCCGCTGATCTATCTGTTTCACCGCAAGCTCCTGTTCGCGCATTCGACCAGGCTGGACAACTACAAGCCGATGCCCGACGGCCTGGTGCGCGTGATCGGGCTGAAGCTGAAGTGAGGGCGGATAAAATCCCCTCGTCGTCCCGGGACCCTCACCCCGCGTCGTCCCGGCCCCCGAGCCGGGACCCTCTCCGCGAGTCGTCCCGGCCTCCGAGCCGGGACCCATACGCCGTGTCGTCTCTATATTGGCAGGGCGGCAGACGCCTTTCTTCCGCCGCGACGCCGGGGGGTATGGATCCCGGCTCGCGTTCGCTTCGCTCACTTGGCCGGGACGACTCGCGGAGAGGCAACGGCCCATGCTGAGCTTCCTCGCCAAGCGCCTGGTCCAGTTGATTCCGACGCTGATCTTCGTGTCGATTCTCATTTTCTCGCTGCAGCAACTGCTGCCGGGTGATCCGGCACTGGTGATGGCCGGCGAGGAGCGCGATCCCGCCGTGATCGCGCAGATCCGCGCGCAATACCGGCTCGATCGGCCGGTGCCGGTGCAATATTTCTATTGGGTCAAGGGCGTGGTGGTCGGCGATCTCGGCGAATCGCTGCGCATCAAGGTGCCGGTGCGCGAGCTGATCGCGCAAAAACTGCCGGTGACGATCCAGCTGGCGTCGATGGCGATCGTGATCGCGTTCCTGATCGGGGTGCCCGCCGGCGTGGTGTCGGCGGTCAAGAAGGGCACCCTATGGGACTACGGCGCCAATCTGTTCGCGCTGTGGGGAATATCCACGCCGAACTTCTGGCTCGGCATCATGCTGATCTTTTTGTTCTCGATCGAGCTCGGCTGGCTGCCGGCCTCGGGCTATGTGCCGCTGTCGGAGAACTGGCGGGCGAGCCTCGCCTCCACCATCATGCCGGCCTTCGTACTCGGCAATGCGATTGCCGCGATCCTGATGCGGCATACCCGCAGCGCCATGCTGCAGGTGCTGGAAAGCGATTATGTCCGCACCGCCCGCGCCAAGGGACTTTCCGAACGCTCGGTGATCCTCAAGCACGCCATGCGCAATGCGCTGACGCCGATCATCACGCTCGGCGCGCTCGAACTCGGCACGCTGCTGTCGGGCGCCGTGCTGACCGAGCAGATCTTCTCGATCCCCGGCTTCGGCAAGCTGATCGTGGACGCGGTGTTCAACCGCGATTATGCGGTGGTGCAGGGCGTCGTGCTGGTCACCGCGACCACCTATATCCTGCTGAACCTGATCGCCGATCTCGCTTATATCCTCGTCAATCCACGGCTGCGGGCATAACCCATGAGCGATGCCGTCATCAGCGCGCAAGCGAT
>JAQGJF010000641.1 GCA_028290765.1 Tardiphaga sp. | reverse complement strand
CCAGCATGTAGACGTCGTAGCCGCGCTTGAGCAGGAATTCGATAAAGCTCTGGCCGGGCACCATGTCGAGGATGTAGCCGCGATTGGTGGTCGCCATCACGATCAGGATCGGCACCCGGTAGATTTCGTCCGCCACCGGCCGGTAGTGATACAGGTTCATCGTCCCGCGCACATGCAGGATGTCCTTCGGCGTCGAACCGAGCGAAGGCCCCGTTGATGCAATGTATTCGACCCCCTTGATGCTGCGCTGGATCGCGCGCTGCACCTCGGACTGGATCCGGTCCGGGATCGACGCCAGATCCAGACCCGCCGCGCCGTTCATTTGGGGTCTCCGCCGGCCGGCGGCGGACGCCTGGTACGAGGCGGTTTCGGGGTCGCGGAAGCGCCGTCCGGCGTGCCGGTATTATTGTGCACCTGGCGCAGCAGCGCCGTGATCTCGTTCAATTGTCCTTCGATCGCCTGCAGCCGCTCGCCGAAATTGGTCAGTTGGGCCCGGCTCGGCAGGTTCATGCTGGCGAGATATTTCTCCATCATCTCGCCGACCTGCTTCTGCGCCCCGGCCGAAGCGCCGCCGACCTGGTTGACGACCTTAGAGAATTCCGGCGATGCCATGGCCTGATTGGCAAAGGCGTTAAAACCCTTTTCCATCTCGCCAAGCATGGTGTGCCACAGCGCGACCGGATCGTTGCTCTTGTCTGCCATTGCGCCCTCCTAAAATGTGGCGAGTTGGCCCCCGCTTGTTTTGGGTCATTCGATACTGTTGCAGTGCGGCGGTCAACACAACTGCGTCGATTTGTTCGGCCAGTATGGCGTCCGCGGCTTCTGTGCCGCAGGGAACCGTGTCATAGAGTCTTCATAACAACACCCCCGTCGAGGAACATTCCGGTGAACTCTCCTCAGGTAAATTCCACTCCAAAGAATTCCTCGCCCCATCAGCCGCCGCAGATGGCGCGCACCAACGGCATCGAACTTTGTTACGAGACTTTCGGCGCCGACGACGCCGAGCCGATACTGCTGATCATGGGGCTCGGCGCCCAGATGATCCTTTGGTACGACGCGTTCTGCCAGCAGCTGGCGGAGCGCGGTTTTCGGGTGATCCGGTTCGACAATCGCGACATCGGTCAATCCACCAGACTCAGCGGCGGCAAGCCCCTGACCATGACCGAACTGCTGAAACTGCGATTCCTGGGAATTCCGGTTACGGCCACCTACAAGCTCCGCGACATGGCCGACGACGTGGTCGGCCTGCTCGACCACCTCGGCATCCTATCGGCGCATCTGGTCGGCGCCTCGATGGGCGGCATGATCGCGCAGGAACTGGCGCTCTCTTATCCGGACCGGGTGCGTTCGCTGACCTCGATCATGTCGTCGACCGGCAATCCGAAATTGCCGCAACCGACCCGTGAAGCGGCCGCGCTACTGCTGAGGCCGCCGCCCACGACCCTCGACGAATACATCGCGCGCTTCAAACAGACCTGGAAAATCCTGCGCGTCGGCAGCTTTCCGCTCGACGAGGCCAAGGACCGCGCGCTGGCTGAACGTATCTTTGCACGCGGCCTCAATCCCGCCGGCGCCGGGCGGCAGCTCCGCGCCATCCTGGCCTCAGGCAGCCGCAAGGAGCGCCTCAAGTCGCTCAAGACGCCGACGCTGGTGATCCACGGCACCGTCGATCCGCTGGTGCGCCCCGAAGCCGGCCGGGAAACCGCCGCCACGATCCCCGGCGCCAGGCTCATGATGATCGAGGGCATGGGGCACGCGACCCCGATTCCGATGTGGCCGCAGATCATCGGCGCGATCGCGGATCATGCGCATGGGGTGAAGAAATAAACTTCGTCGTCCCGGCGAAGCGAGCTTGCGAGCGCGGGCCAGGACGACGTGGATGGGTTTGTGAAAACGCCAGCCACCGTCATTGCGAGGAGCTCTTGCGACGAAGCAATCCAGTTCTTTCTTGCAGCCCTGGATTGCTTCGCTTCGCTCGCAATGACGTGGAGAGAACGCCGCCAACAACCTCTATCCGCCCGCCCACACATCCAGCACATAGCGCTGCTGCGTGCCGAGCTCGTCGATCCAGCGCAGCGCCGCTGTCTCGTCGGCGCCCTTGCGTTCGCGATAGATCGTCACCAGCGCGGCCTTGACGCCGGGCTCCATCTTGCCGCCGTCGCCGCAGACATAGGTCACCGCGCCCGACTCGATCAGGCTCCAGACCCGGTCCTTCTGCGCGGCGATCAGGTTCTGCACATAGGTCTTCGGTCCGTCGCCACGCGAAAACGCCACGTGCAGTTCGGCGATGCCGTCGGCGGCGAAGGCCTTCAGCTCATCGGCATAGAGATAATCCTGCCCGGGATGGCGGCAGCCGAAAAACAGCATTGCCGGACCGAGCGTCGCGCCTTTGGCTTTCTGCGCGGCGCGCTCCTGCAGGAAGCCGCGAAATGGCGCCAGGCCGGTGCCGGGGCCGATCATGATGATCGGCTTTGAGGCATCGTCGGGCAGCCGGAAGCCGGCCTTGGTTTCGCGAATGGTGGCGTGAACGACGTCGCCGGCACGGCGTCCGGCCAGATAGTTCGAACAGACGCCCTTATAGAGGCCGCGTCCCGAACTGGCCGCGCCCTGCACGACGCCGACGGTGACGCTGCAGCGCATGGCGTTACCGGCGGGAGACGACGAGATCGAATAATAGCGCGGCGCCAGCAGCGACAGCATTTCGAGATAGGTATGAAACGGCAGTTCGCAGGCCGGATGCTCCTCGAGCAGGTCGAACACCGATTTGCGCTTGCCGAGCACCTCCGACCGGTAACGCTCGCTCGCGGCGGCATCGTCGCCGACATGGGCCTCCAGCTTGGGCCTGGTCATTGGGCAGCGGGTGTTTTCCGCCATGATCTGGATCTGCTTGCGGGTCGCAACCTGCTGCAACTCGACGAACTCGGTCAGCAATCGCCCGACCGACACCGCGTCGCCGACCGGCAATTGGGCGCGGCGGCCCTCGGCGACCTGCAACCTGATCTGATCGTCCGGCAGAAAACCGAAGCGCCGCGCCACGGAATCCACCAGAGCCGGATCGTTGCGCGGCACCACGCTGAGATGGTCGCCGACGCGGTAGGAGACATGGCCCGGCAGTTCGACCTCGATATGCCGGGTGGACCGGTCCGACGCATTGGCGCCAGTCCTGTTCTGCAGCTCGCTGTTCGCCGCTATCTTCATCGGCGCGACGCCGCCGAGCGCGACCACCGCATTGACCGTGGTCGGTGCCACCGGCTCGATCCGGTACAGCGGCTCGTCATCGGCGCTGCGTTCGAAACCGGTGTCGAGGCCGAATTCCTTGACCGCCAATGGGCGCAACTTCGCGAACCAGGATTCGAACTGGCCATCGAGATCCTCGCGCGCGTCGCCCTCGCCGCGCACATAGGCGTTGACGGCGCCGTACGCCTGGAGGCGATCGTCGATGAAGCGCGGAATCGACTGGTAGGTCGCCGCCCAGTCGCTGTTGCCACAGCCGAATACGGTGTAGCGCACCTTGGACAACGCATCCTTCGGCAGATCGCCGCCGAGCCATTTGATGAACTGCGTGGCGTTATCGGGCGGCGCGCCGTTATAGGAGGCGCAGAAGATCAAGACGCCGCCCTGCTCGGGCAGCTTGCCGACGAAATCGTCGAGCGGCGCCAGTTTTGTGGCGAAGCCATTGACCTGCGCGAGATCGGCGACCCGCGTCGCCAGTTCCTCGGCGGTTCCGAGATTCGAGCCGTACAGCACCAGCAGCGGCGTATTGTGCCCCGGCCGCGTGCGGGCCACCGGCGCGGCGGCGGTGGCGACCGGTGTCGCGGCGGCATGGCCCTTGAATGCAGCGCGATCCCTGTCGGCGCGCGGGCGCACCCTGATCTTGAAGCCGTCCGGCTTGACGGTCAGCGTCTCCTTCAGGACCATCTGGTAGCGTTTGTGGTCGATCAGCTTGAAGCGCTGCAGGATCATGCCGATCGCCAACGCCGCCTCGTGCATCGCAAAGCCGCGGCCGATGCAGGCGCGCTGGCCGTTGCCGAACGGCTTCCAGGCATTGACCGATCGCGCCGCCTCGGCCTCGCGGCTGAAATTCTCCGGATCGAAGACATCCGGGTGTGGCCCCCACACACTGGGATCGCGGTGCAGGGCCATCACCAGCACCGTGACGAAGGTGTTCTTCTTGAGCTTGTACTGACCGCCGATGGTCTCGTCCTGCAGCGGCGCGATGCCATAGGCCGGCGCCGGCGGCCACAACCGCAGCGCCTCCTTCAGGATCTGGGCGATATAAGTGAGCTGGGTGACCTGCTGATAGGTCGGCCGGGCACCGATGTCGGGGCCGAGCACGCGATCCACTTCCTCATAGGCCTTCTTCAGCACGTCGGGATGTTTCAGCAGCGCGTACAGCGTGCAGGACAACAGGCCGCTGGTGGTCTCATGGCCGGCGATCAGAAAAGTGTTGATCTGGTAGCGGATGTTGACGTCGTCGAGCTGCTCGCCGGTGGTACGGTCGACGCCGGTCATCATCGCGCCAAGCATGTCCTTCTTGTCTTCGGCGGCTTCGGCATTGGTGCGGCGCTCGGCGACGATCTCGTCGACCATCTTGTTCATGAAAGCGACGTCCTGCGCGAGGGTGGCGCGGCGCTTCTTCAGCCAGAGACCTTCGAGCGGAATCCCGCGGGTCATCATGATGGTCTCGAGCGAGCGGACCAGCGACTCCACGAACGGGTGATAGTCGCGCCGATAGAACGAGTTGAAACGATAGTCGAAGCCGCAAAGCCCGATGGTGTCCAGCGTCAGCGCCGTCATGTCATGGACGACATCGATCTCGTCATCGCCGTTCAGCCGCTCCCATTTCCGGACCAGTTGCTCGGCGATATCGACCATGCTGGGG
>JAQGJF010000575.1 GCA_028290765.1 Tardiphaga sp. | reverse complement strand
GCGACCATCAGGTCCGACGCGCCGTTCAGCACCTTCGGTCCGTCGACGAAATCCGGCGCCGAATTGACGAAGCCGCCAAGCCGGACCACGCGGACCACCTTGTCGAGATCGCCGAGCGCGGCCTTGACCTGCGCCAGGAGGTTGATGGCGCAGCCGCGGGCCGCGGCATTGCCCTGCTCAACGGTGACGCCGGCGCCGAGCTTGCCCTTGGCGATCAGCTTGCCGTCGGCGTCGAAGCAGACCTGACCGGAGACGATCAGGAGATTGCCGGTGCGCACGAAGCCGACATAATTGGCGACCGGACTCGGGGCCTCATGCAAGACGATGCCCTGTGCCGCAAGTTTCTGCTCAACCGTTCCCGCCATGTGGTTCCCCGATGCATTGATGTTGCGCCCGAATTCGTATCGTCGATCGGGCGGGACCTGTTTCGCCTATCGCGCCTTTAGTTGCAAGTGACCTCCGCACAGATCAGCCAGTTGACGCGCGGCGGCGCCGGAACAATGCGGTGCAGCGATCCCGGCTACGCCGCCTCGCACGCGCCGTGCGGATGCGGACACGGATCGACTTCGATGGTCACGTGGCTGAGGCTCGTGAGCCCGGCCAGGCGCGCCTTGTAGAACGCCGGCGGCCGCGGCTGATCGGTGACGATGGAGATGATCGCCGACTGATGACCGGGACCGACCTGCCACAGATGCAGGTCGCAGACGCGGTCGCCGTCGATTTCCAGCCGGTCGCGGATCGCCTGGGCGATGGTGCGATCGGGCACCACGTCGATCAGCACCGCGCCGGCATCCCGCATCAGCCCATAGGCCCAACTGGCAATCACGGCGGCGCCGATCAGGCCGACGACCGGATCGATCCAGTTCCAGCCGAAAGCCCGCGCCAGCAGCAGGCCGCCGATCGCCAGCACCGAGGTGGCGGTATCGGCCAGCACGTGGACATAGGCGGCGCGCAAATTATTGTCGCGGTGATGATCGTGCGTGGGCTGACCGTGGTCGTGGTGATCATGGCCGTGATCGTCCCGCAGCAGCCACGCGCACACCAGATTTACCACGAGCCCCACGGCGGCGATGCCGATGGCTTCGCCATAGGCAATGGCTTGCGGATGCGCGACGCGGATCAGGCTCTCATAGCCGATCAGGAGCGCGATCATGGCCAGCACCACCGCGCTGGTGAAGCCCGCGAGCTCGCCGAGCTTGCCGGTGCCGAAGGCGAAGCGCGGATCGTGGCGGTGCTGGCGGGCATACCGATAGGCCAGCGCGGCAATGCCGATCGCCGCCGCATGGGTGGACATGTGCCAGCCGTCGGCGAGCAGGGCCATCGAGCCGAACAGGCTGCCGCCGAGGATTTCGGCGACCATCATCGCCAGCGTGAGCCAGACCACCAGCCAGGTCTTGCGCTCGTTGCGGGCATGCGCCTGCCCGAGGAAGACATGTTCGTGGGTCCAGGCGTCCAGGGAATGGGAATGCATCTGTTTGGTCCGGTTGGGTTGGGTTGGCACTGACGCCGAAAAATAGTGCATTTCGGCGGTCAATTTGTCATTTTCAAGCTTATCAGCCCTAGTTGCGGCGCAATAGCGCCGCCATTATTGCCCGAGATTCTCTTTCCCGAGGAGACGCCATGCGTCGCTCTGCCCTTGATTCGCGTTTCCGTGGCCTGCCGTTGGCGCTGATGATGGCCGCCGGCGCCTGGTCCACCGCCGTCGGTGGCCAGCCGGCCAGGGCCGCGGCAGCGGCCAGCGCCCCGTTCCTGTCGCATCAGGCGCTGTATGAATTGAGCCTGGTGAAGTCGCGCGGCAGCGCCACCATCAACAGCGTGCGCGGGCGCATCCTGTATAATTTCTCCGGCAGCGCCTGCGAGGGCTATTCTTCCGACTTCCGGCAGGTGTCCGAACTCGACAGCGGCGAGGGCAAGAACACGCTGAGCGATCTGCGCTCCACCAGTTGGGAGGACGGCGCCGGCAAGAGCTACCGCTTCAAGATCGATACCCGGATGAACGACACCGATCCGGGGGTCGTGGATGGGACCGCGGAACGCACCGGCGATCACGTGACCGTGAAGCTGAAGCAGCCGGTCGCCAAGACCTTCACGCTCGACGGGTCCACGGTATTTCCGACCGAGCAGATTCGCCGCATCATCGCCGCCGCGCGCGACGGCAAATCCATCCTCGAATTGACGGTCTATGACGGATCGGACACCGGCGAAAAAGTCTACCACACCCTGACCGTGATCGGTCAGCCGATCCTCGGCGACAAGGCCGGCGCCGTGCCGGACCCGTCGACCGACAGCGACGCCATGAAGACGCTGACGCGCTGGCCGGTCACCGTCAGCTATTACGACCGCGACGCCAAGTCCAACAGCGGCGAGCAGACACCGGTCTATGCGATGTCGTTCGAGCTGTTCGAGAACGGCGTCTCGCGCGCTTTGGTGCTCGACTACAATGACTTCGTCATCGCCGGCAAGGTCGGCAAATTCGACGTCAAGGACATCAAAGACGTCAAGCCCTGTAAGTAGGGCGGGAGTCAAATGCGTAGCCCGGATGAGCGTAGCGACATCCGGGACACCACAGACCGATAGGCCGCCCCGGATATCGCGGAGCCTGTCATCGGGCCGCGCTTCGCGCGGACCCGTTGGCTCATCCGGGCTACAGGCCCCCGCATCAATCCCCTCAATTCCACCTGATGGAACGCGGCGGAATAGCTGTGGCCCACCGCTGTCCTCCCTGCAATGATTTTCGCCAAGTGCCACGTTGGAGCCGCCTTAAGGCGGCCCGTGCAGATGGCCGGGAGGAGCAACCTTATGAAGTGCGCTGGAAGCCATTCCAAAGGCTGGAAACGGTTGCGGCCGTTCGCGGCGGCATTGTTGTTGGCCGGACTAGGCACGACGGCCTTCGCCGAAGAGGATCGCAAACCACAAAAGCCTCCGATTGTCCTGGAATCGACCGGCGCGTATGAAGTCGGCGGCAAGGTCATCACCAAGCCCGATGACCCCAGCCAGACACTCTCCTGCGACCACGGTTACGTTGAATATTTTATCCCCGTGAAGAGGCGCAGCGTCGGCCTGATCATGTGGCACAGTTCCAGCACCAAGGTGTGGGAAAACCGCTGGGACGGCGGCGAAGGTTACAAGAGCATTTTCCTGCGCAAGGGATATCCGGTTTATTTGTGGGACGGCCCGCGCGTCGGTCGCGCCAACTGGAGTTGCGAGCCGATCACCTACACGCCGGAATATTTCGATCAGCGCAACTTTGCCGCCTGGCGTTTCGGCGTGACCTGGCCCAACTGGCATCCGGGTCTGCAATTCCCGACCGCCGATCAGCAAGCCTGGAACCAGGCGACGCGCGCCCGTTACGACGAGTTCGACACCCTCGAGAACGCATTGTTGCAGGCGGACGCCGGTGGGCAAGCCATCGACAAGATCGGACCCGTCATTGCCCTCACCAATTCCGCGGGCGGCTGGCGCGCGCTGTTGTCGGCGCTCAAGGCGAGAGGGGACAACATGAAGGGCATCGTTGCCTACGAAACCCCGGGCTTCGTCTTCCCGGAGGGCGAGGGGCCAGAGCCCAAGCCGGGCGCGCCGTTCGGTCCCAATTCCGTGCCGCTGGCCGAGTTCATGAAGCTGACGAAGTTTCCGATCCAGATGGTGTTCGGCGACTACACCGAGACGCGTCCGATCTGGGCCACCTCGGTCAACGTGGCGCGGACCTTCTGCGGCATCGTCAATCGTCACGGCGGAGATTGCGAGGTCTTGCTGCTCCCCGATGCGGGCCTGCGCGGCAACACGCACATCGCCTTTGCCGATCTCAACAACGAAGCCGTCGCGGACGAACTATCCAAATGGTAGCACCGCAAAGGCCTGGACAAGTTCGCCAACGAATAATCGCTGGTGCCAATGCGGGACCGGCAGACCCTCGTCAGCCGCATCCGATGAGACCGCTGCCGGGGTTCTGGTGCCTTAAAAGAACGAATGGCCTCAATGGTTGGCCTGTCTGTTTTCGCATAGACGATAGCCACCAGGCTCTAATAGGAATCAGGTGCAGCCCAACGCTGCGCGCGACGTGGTCGGGCTCAATGCGAGCAGGAGGCCGAAAATGCCTATCTCAATCTCGATGATCGTGCTGAGTTCGCAGTTGGTCATGCCGGTGGCTGATGGATTGCCGAAATTCGATATCGCCCGTAGCTGCAAGCTCGATGTTGCCGCCACGGCGGGGCTTTCCGTCGATCAGTCGATCAAGAGCTGCATGAGCGATGAACGAAAAGCGCAGCAGCAGCTCGCAAGCCAGTGGTCGAAGCTCCCCGCGTCAAGCAGGGCCAGCTGCACCTCGCAGGAGAGCATTGGCGGCACCCCGAGTTATGTCAGCTTGCAGACATGTCTCCAGCTCGGGCAATGGGCGAGATAACTCTCCGATGAGTCCGCGTCAGGCGTAGTGATCGAATTCGCTCAACGCAATTCGCACCTCCCGGGCAAAATCGACCAGCGCCACGGTGAAGGCGCCCAGCGAAACCAGGAAAAGGATGGCTACCCCCCGCTCGTGTTGAATATGAAAGAACGCGCTGACAAAGGCGACGGCCACCATGGCGGTTATCGTGATACTGGCGATCACGGCCCAGAAGATGGCTCTGTTGATCATGACCGTGCGCCTTAGCAGTCGTGGAATGTCCGCTTTGAGACGGGATCTGGTGGCGTCGTCATCGGCGATCGCGTTCAGTACGATTGTTCGGTCGACGATCCGGTTGAGGCGCGAAATCAGCACCGCAATGAAGGCAGCCAGCGCCCCAAGCAGAAATGCAGGCGCCGCAGCCTGCGATATGACCTGCGACAACTGACTGACGGATGGTATTTCGGGAATCATGGGATCGAGCTCTGTGGTTATTCGGGCAGGGGTCGTTCCACGAACGCTGTCCGAAAGTTCAGCCGTCGACGTCGGATCAAGACGCCTGTGTGATCGCCATGATCACAACGATATTCGGCTTCGCCGGGGTTTGCGCTGCGGCGTCGGCGCCATGCGCCAACGGCAGTGCAAGAGCTGTTGTGATGAGAAGTCTTTTCTGCATCGGACCGGGCTCCGTGTTATCGTTCCTCCGGGCTTACGCGCGATCCGAGCGGGCGACTATGCAGAATCGGACAACCCGGGTTCGCGTCGGTCCGGTTCTCCGCGAGCTGCCTGAATTTGCATAGGCAGGCGACCATTGCGGTTCGTAAAGATAAGGAACACGTCCATCCGGTCGGGCGTTTGATCGCGCGTTCGGCAAGGCCGGCGGTGCTGGTGGTCGGCGAGCGCTTTCGGAGCGACGAGCATGACTTCGATAAAACTGCCACTCTGGCTTCGCCTCGTCCTGCTTGTCGGTGTTGTGGTTCTTGCAGCAGGCGTGAGCCTTCTTGCCTATCGGTTCTATACCCGCCCCGTAACATTGACGATTGCAGTCGGCTCCATTGACGGGGAGGCGGCCAAGGCCATGTCGGCCATCGCAAGC
>JAQGJF010000572.1 GCA_028290765.1 Tardiphaga sp. | reverse complement strand
AAGGGAATGACGCCGATGCCGGTGACCAGCGCGGTTTTGGGATTGGCAATCTGCCGGCCGCCGCCTTCGCCGAACATCTGGCGGACGGCCTCCGCGAGATTGAGGCCGCCGCTGGCGAGGCCGGGCTGGCCCGCCGAAATCTGGCCGCCGCCGGTGTTGAGTGGCAGTTCGCCGGTGATGGAGAGATCGGTGTTGATGGTGTAGTCGCCGCCCTGGCCGCGCTTGCAGAAGCCGAAATCCTCGAACTGGATCATCACCGCGATGGTGAAGTCGTCATAGGGCTGGAACATCTTGATGTCGCGCGGTGTCAGGCCGGACTGCTTGAACACCTTCGGGCCGATTTTGGAGAAGCCGGTTTCGGTGATGTCGGGACAGGACTGGTTGCCGTTGAAATTGGTCACTTCCGCATAGGCGGTCGGGTACACCATCTTCTTGATGCCGAGCCGGCGCGCGGTTGCTTCCGAGGTGACCAGGAAGGCGTTGGCGCCGTCGCAGAACATCACGCAGTCGAGCAGTTTCAAGGGATCGGCGATCACCCGCGATTTTTCGTAATCCGCCATGGTGATCGGGGTCTTGAACTTGGCGTAGGCGTTGTCGTTATGCAGCGCGTGCTGGCGCTGGGTAACGGCGATCTTGCCGAGCGCTTCGGACTTGATGCCGAACTGGTGATGGTAGCGGCTCATCAGCAGGCCGAAGGTGGCGGGCGGGCCCTGCACGCCCTGCGGATCCTGGAATTCCGGACGATAGGCGCCGTAATTAGCCTTCCATGAGGTGCTCGGCGCGTCGGACGATAGCACCACGACCACCTCGCACAGCCCGTCGCGGATCGCCGAGGCGGCGCGGGCGACGCCGCCGGTGGCGGAGCAGCCGCCGGTGCCGCCATAGTTCAGCCAGTCCGGGGTGAGGCCGAGCGCTTCGCACATATAGACTGCGAAGAACGGATTGGGCGTTTCGCTGAGTGGCGCGGTGACGGCGAGGCCGTCGATCGCGTCCTTCTCGATGCCGGTGGCCGCCAGCAGACTGGCCAGCGCCTCACCGGCGAAGTCATAGGCGCTGCGGCCGCTCTTGAACTGGATCGCGGTTTCGGAATATCCGGCGATGACGATGTCTCGTTTGCTCATCTTGTTCTCACTCTCCGCGGAAGGCAGCCGGCCGCTTCTCTCGAAAGGCCTTGAGCCCCTCGTCACGGTCGTTGCTGAAATACAAAAGGAAGGAGGCGTCGCTCTCGGCTTCGAAGCCGTCGGCCAGCGCCATGTCGATGCCGCGGTCGATCACCGACTTGGTCATCATCACGGGAATTGGCGCATTCTCGGCAATACTGGCTGCGATCTCGCGGGCCTTGCCCAACGCCTGGCCGGCTTCGGTGACATGGTTGAGCATGCGATAGCGTTCGGCCTCGGCCGCGGTAAAGCGTCGGCCGGTCCACATCAATTCCTTGGCCAGCGGTTTGCCGATCAGGCGGGGCAGCGTCTGGGTGCCGCCGCCGCCCGGCATCATGCCGAGCTTGATCTCCGGCAGGCCGAATTTTGCATTGGCTCCCGCGACGATGATATCGCCGACCAGCGCCAGTTCGAGGCCGCCGCCGAGCGCAAAGCCCTCGATGGCGGTGATCAGCGGCTTGGTGAAGCCGCCGATTTCGCGGAACAGCCGGTTGACCTTCCGGCCGCGCTTGCGAAAGCGATAGAAATCGAAATAGCCGTTGTCTTCGATCTTGAATTCGCTGGTGTCGATCCCGGTGCAGAACGCCTTTTCGGATCCCGACAGGATGACGGCGCGGATGTCGCGGTCATGCTCCACCTCGGCCAAAATGCCGAGAATCTCTTCCGCCGTCTGCTCCCGCAGCGAATTCAGCTTCTCCGGCCGGTTGATGGCGATTTCGATCCAGCTCGGCTGGCGCGTGAGGATCACGTCCTGGTAACTCATGCGGTCTTCTCCTGTCGTCAAAGCTCGGGTTGCGTCCGCGGGTCGAGGTGCATCGCCGCGGCGATCTGGTCGTGGAGGATGGCGCGCTGGCGTTCGTCGCTGCGCGCCGCGTCGTCGATCCTGACTTCGAGCGCGACCCTGGCCGGCGCGCTGAGCACCAAAGCCCGGTCGGCCATATCCAGCGCATCGTCGATACGGTGGGTGATCAGCAGGCAGGTCTTGTTGAACTCGCGTGCGATCTTGTAGAAATCGCGCCGCAGCGCCTGCGAGGTCACGTGATCGAGCTGGCTGAAGGATTCGTCGAGGAAGATGATCTCGGGATCGAGCGCCAGCGCCCGCACCAGCGAAACCCGCTGACGCATGCCGCCGGACAGCTCATGAATATATTTGTCGGCGGCGCTGTCGAGTCGAACCCGCGCCAGCCATTCCATCGCCCGCGCGCGCGCCTTGGCCTTCGACCAGCCGAGAATCAGCAGGCCGAGTTCGGCGTTTTCGACCGCGGTGCGCCACGGCAGCAGCCGGTCGGTCTGGAAACTGACCGCGAGCTTGCCCTTGAGCGATTTGAACGACGCATGCGGATCCACCCCGGCGACGCGGACTTCGCCCTTGTTGGGCGCGGTGGTGCCCATTACCAGATTGAGCACGGTGGTCTTGCCGGCGCCGGTCTGGCCGAGCAGCACCACGATTTCGCCGCGCGCCACGTTGAGCGACAGATTGTCGACCGCCAGATACGAGCCGAACGTCTTGGTGACGCCGCGCACCTCGATGAGATTGTCTGTGCTCATCGGACCGTCGCCTCCGGCCGCCAGCGCAGCGCCAGTTTTTCGACGGCCCCGACCGCGGTCTGCAGCAGCAGATTGAGAATGACCAGGAAAAAGGTCCAGGCGAAAACCTGGTCGATGCGGAAGGTCGATTGCGCCAGATTCATGCGCGAGCCGATGCCGACGGCCGAGGCCACCAGCTCGGCGAAAATCACCATGCGGATGGCATAGCCGATCACCGATTTGGTGGTGAGAAAGATGTAGGCGACGATGTGGGGCAGGATCAGATAGCGCAGGGTCTGCCAGCGCGACGGCCGAAAGCTCTCGATCATGTCGACCAGATCCTTCGGCAGCGCGCGCACGCCATCATAGATGTTGATGGCGTAGAACGGCAGCAGGATCACGGTCAGGATGAAGAAGATCCGCGTCTCCGGATTCTTGAACCAGAAAACCGCGATCAGCATCCAGGACAGCGCGGGAATGCCGGTGTCGATGACGACGATCGCCTTTAGATACGGACGGACCCCCGGCAGCATGCCCATTGTGAGCCCGGTCAGCACGCCGACCAGCATCGCAAAACTCACCGCGACGGTGAGACGGAACAGCGTCACCAGCACATGGTAGGGGTCGGAGAAGAACAATTCCTGCGCGGCCTTCAGCACCGCGCCCGGTGACGGCATGATGTAGTCGGGCACGTAGCGGCTAGTGACTTCCATCAGGGCGATCAGCACCGCCACCACCACGATGGTCGCGAATATGTCGCGGTTGCCTTCGGAATCCTTGCGCAGGCCCGGCACGATCGAGACCGGTTTGGCAATGGCCTGGTCGGCCGGCAGCGTTGCTGCCGGTGCGCCGACCGCTTCGGGTTGTGGGGCGGATGTCATGGTGTGCCCATCAGACAGCAAAGAAGCCGTCATCGACCGGCTTCGGCAGCAGGCCGT
>JAQGJF010000069.1 GCA_028290765.1 Tardiphaga sp. | reverse complement strand
GCCCTTGGTCGAGCACCAGATTCCGGAGACCATGACGGCGCGCAACATGACGAAAGAGCAGGTCATCCACGACGTGCTCTTGGCGGCGCAGCCGACCAAGGAGTTCGTCACCTCCGAACAGGTGGCGGCGCTGGCGCTGTTCCTGTGCGGCGACGACGCCAGCCAGATCACCGGTACCAATTTGTCGATCGACGGCGGCTGGACTGCGGAGTAGGGCGCCGGGTATCGGAATTGCGGTTGCCCGGTCGAAAGGCGAGGCGTTCGCTGATATTCCGTCCTGGCTCATCGATGCCTATATAGGCTGCCTACCTGACCTCCCAGCCAAAGGAGTATTGAAATGGCCACATCGACCGAAACCGCGATCCTCGCCGGCGGCTGCTTTTGGGGCGTACAGGATCTGCTGCGCCGCTATCCGGGCGTCCTCGCCACCCGGGTCGGCTATTCCGGCGGCGATGTGCCGCATGCCACCTACCGCAATCACGGGACCCATGCGGAAGCGATCGAGATCATCTTCGATCCGAAGTTGATCAGCTACCGAAAGCTTCTCGAGTTGTTCTTCCAGATTCACGATCCGACGACGCTGAACCGCCAGGGCAACGATCGCGGCCTCAGCTATCGCTCGGCTATTTTCTATACAACCGAAGAACAAAAGCGCGTTGCCGAAGACACCATCGCCGACGTCGATGCGTCGGGCCTGTGGCCGGGCAAGGTGGTGACCGAGATCGCCCCGGCCGGCGACTTCTGGCAAGCCGAGCCCGAGCATCAGGATTATCTGGAACGCTATCCCGCCGGCTACACCTGCCACTTCATCCGCCCGAACTGGGTGCTGCCGGAACGAGCGAAAGCGCGGAGCGCCTGAACCAAAGGAAAATATGAGAATGCCGGGCGGATCGTTCTGCGATCCGGCCGGCATTTTTTATCGGTGTTGCCGATCCGCCCGGTGGTTGTCCGATCGATCCCGTGCACCGATACGGGTTGCAGGCGGCCGTAAAGTTTAACGCCCATTTGAATGAAAGTGGGCGATCGGCGCATGTCTGCCACCCGATGTTTGCGCGATCATCTTTACCCAATTTTATTGCGATCAATCGAAGCTCGCGAAATTAGCCGCCGTGATAAGAGATTGCATGACACGTATTGAAAAACGCAAAGCCGACCGCGTGGGATTTTCGCGCGGTGTCAGCGCCCAGATGATGGCTATCGACGGCACCTGGCGGCGATCCTGCACCATGGAGGACGTCTCGCAAGCCGGCGCCCGGCTGACGATCGACGGTTCGATCGAGGGGCTGCATCTCAAGGAGTTCTTTCTGCTGCTGTCGTCCACCGGGCTGGCGTTCCGACGCTGCGAACTGGCCTGGGTCAATGGCGATCAGATCGGCATCAAGTTCTTGAAAAGCGAGGCTGGCAAGGCTTCTCCCAAATGGTTGAAGGCAACAACCTAGCCTTCCTCTTCCAGCACGATACCTTGGTCCGGGGGGCGCCTAGCAGTTGCTGTAGTACCAGCAGGCATAGGGCAGTCGGCCGAAAATGATCCCGGGATCCGTGCCGTAGTAAGAGGTGTAGTAAAAATCGCCGGGGCGTCCGTGATAACCGGGTACTCGCGGCGAAGTTGCCATCCACGGCACGTCGACGACGGTAACTTCAGCTGATCGATACGCCGGCCCGACTTCGGCAGGCTCCGCGAAAATAGCGCCCAGTCGAGACCGTGCAGGAAGGTCGGCCGCGCTGGCAGCCGTCCCGGTGAGCGCGAGCGCGATGGCGGATAGCGCAAGTCTGGACAGCATGTCGGGCTCCGAATGATTCGGGAATCATAACGGAACAACCTTAGAAATCATTAACGCTGTCGGGCGGGCGAGACCGTTACATTCGGGTGAGCTTGCGCTTCCAGTTCTTTCTCATGAATCGGTGTTATTTGGCTGTTTCGAGCTGGCCGCGAGCCTGCTTCATGAGGTTCACGAAGGCCGTTGCAATCTCGTCCTCTTGCGGCGCCCATTCATCGAAAGGGATCAGTTCGCGATCTGTGGACGGGATCGGGAGCTGATGCAGTACGGCGCCGGGGATAATGGTGCTTGCCAGAATGCCGGTCGGTTCGGAATGGATCTTGTCATTGCCCGGGATCACCACGGTTGGAACCGCGATTGATCTCAATTCCTGTTCGGTGACGGCGAGAACCGGCATGTCGATGCCGGTGAGGAAGCGCTGCTTCCAGGACGTCATGATCTCGATGAAGCGATCGACAGGCATCGCCATCATGGCGTCGCGATCCGAAGGCCGCAGCGCGATACGCTCGCGCAAGTGATCGGTCTCGCAGACGGCGGCCATGCCGCCCTGGCGCGCCGCGCGCAGGAAAATCTCGTAGTATTTTTCCGGCAACGCCTTGCCCGCGAAATCGCCGCCGGTCACACGGAATAAGAGCAGTCCCTTCACGTCCGGCCGATGACGAAGATAGAGCAGCAGCGATGTGCGGCAGCCCGAGGATGAGCCGCCGATAAAGCCCGGCAACGCGCCGAGCTGCCGCATCAACTCATGCAGATCCTCGGCCCAATGCGCGTCCTCGGCATCGCTGTCATCGAACAGCAGGCCGCTCGAGCCGCAATTGCGCCGGTCATGCAGCAGCACGCGAAATCCCTGGTTGGCGATCTTGCCGGCGAGGCGGATGAATTCGGAGTAGCCGCGGCGGCCGCCTGGCGTCAGTGCCAGCCATGGCCCGGAATTGCCGACGACTTCATAGTTGATCTCAACTCCGTGGACGGTAGCGATCGTCATTCCACTCACTCCCAATCGTTTTCCCGGGCACCCATCTTGCGTGCAGGCTTCTAGCGGCATCGAATGCAGGCAATCGGCGCTGAGCGCAAGGGCTCTGGTGCATGGCGGCAACGCTGCCGCAGCTTCAGGCAGTAAACAAGGCGATCATGAAGGAATTTGTTGGCAGCTTGATCGGCACGAAGAGAGGGTGCGACGTTTAAATGCCCCGCTTGCCAAACGCCAGCACATGCAGCCCGAGCCGCCGGCGCACGATCCAGAACAGCAGCACGGTCTCGAATGCCAGCGAGAGCGACGTCGCGGCGGCGGCACCATAGCCGCCGAATTTCGGCACCAGCGCCACGCACAGCGCGAGGTTCATCGCGAACGCCAAGGCATAGGCCAGCGCACAGATGTGCTGGTGGCCGAGCATGTTGAGCAGCCGTTCGACCGGGCCGATGGCGGCGCGCACCACGAGGCCGATCGCGGCGATGAACATGATGTCGTAGCCGCCGACGAATTTCGGCCCGAAAAGCCATAATAGCGGCTTGCCCAGCGCCAGCAGGATCGCGGTCGCGGCCAGCGACGGCCAGAACGTCCATTTGATAGCGTAGGTCACATAGGAGGCGAGGCGCTCGTTGTCGCCAGCGGCATGATATTCGGTGAAGCGGTGCGCAGTCGTTGCCGACATCGCGTAATGAATGAACGACACCAGCGCCAGCGTCTTGACCACGGCGAAGTAGACGCCGACCTCTTCCGAGGAGCGGAATTGCTGCAGCACCAGAACGTCGGTGTAGGACAGCAGCAGATAGAAACTTTCGACCAGCAGGATCGGCAGCGATGTCCTGAGCCAGCCGCGGAAGTCGTAAACCTTCGGGCCGGGCGCGATGTGGCCGCCGAGGCGGCGGTTGAGCACGATCATCTGGCCGATCATGGCGCCCCACACCGCGGCAAGGCTGGCCAGCATCGCGGTGGTGGCGCCGAGATGAAAGCCGAGCACGAAGGCGCCGGCGGTAAAGCCGATGATCAGCGATTGCCGGACGATGAATTGCGGCATCAGGCCGAGCCGCATCCAGTCGTGCGACCGCGCGATGCCATCCTGGGTGTTGGCGACCACGAAGGCCGGCAGCGTCAGGCAGCCGAGATACAGCGGCACGATGCTGTCGGACGCGATCCACGGCGACAGCAACCTAACGAGGCCGGCCAGCAGCAGCGAGATGACCGCGGAAACGATGCCGGTCATCCAGCGGCTGCCGGACAGAAAACCACGCAGCAGCGCGTGGTCGCCGCTGGCACGATATTCCGGAATGATTTTTTGCGCCGATGCCGAGATGCCGAAATCCATCATGCTGCCGAGCAGCAGCACCCAGGTCCAGACATAGACATAGACGCCGTAATCCGATCCGCCCATCCAGCGCGCGAGCAGGATCTGCGACAGGTAAGCCATCGCGGCGCTGACGACGCGGATGATGAAAATGGTGCCGGCCAGACGCCGTGTCAGCGAGGCTTCGCTGGAGCCGCCCAGCATCGATTGCAGCCGCGCCATCAGCCCGGACTGCGTTGCCGTTGCGGATCGGGTTTCCATCACAGCCACAGGGAGAATCCGTAAACGACCGCAAACAACAGCGGCGATCCGGCGTAGCAACGATTCGTTAAGATTCGGTTGGGCGCGAAGGCGCAGGACCAGGGAGCCGAGCCGCCGGGCCGCGCTACGGCAGGTTGATATTGAACTCGTAGGAGCGCTCGATGCCGACCAGGGTCAGTTTCAGCGCCGCGCCTTCCGGGTTGGCGCCCGGTGGCAGGCCTTCGAGATCGAAGACGAAGCGCTTGACCCCGGCGGGGCCCGGCTCCTGCAATTTCGGCACCGGCAACGACCAGTCCGGCGTCGGCCCCTCGACGAACAGGCTGACCTCGCCGGCGTCGGGCGTGACGACGTCGACCAACACGCCCAGTTTGCCGTCGCGCTTGACGTCGCGAATGGTGAGCGGGTTGGGGTCGCCGATCTGAGCTGGTTTCGGCACGGTGTCGAGGGCTGCGAACAGCGCACTGTCCTGCGTACTCGCGACGCTCATGAAAGCGAGTTCGGCACTGGCTTCGACGGGGATGCAGATTTTCTCGCAGACGGCGTAGTTGATGGCCGCCCGCAGCGTTACCGGCTTGTCGGCATTTTTGGCGACAATCCGCAGCGGCAAAACGACCTGTTTCTGGTAGCCCAGCGAATTGCCTCCGGCGCCGTCGGGGAACTTGGTCGGCGCTGGCCACAGGATGGTGACGGCCTCGACATTGTCGGACTTGGTGAAGTCGAAACGCGGTGGTACCCCTGAATCGCCGGGCGTCCGCCAATAGGTTTTCCAGCCCGGCTGGAGCTGGAACGCGATGCCGCCGAGCAGCACAGCGCCGCTGCGCGATCCCGCCAGGAGCCTGACCGCGGAATGACCGTCATTGAGCCAGGGCGACGCATCCTGCGCCGCGGCGTCACCCGCCAGCGACCACGCCAGCGCGCCGGCGGTGAGTGCAAATACGAAACGGACGGGAACCATAACGACCATGCGACGTCTTTACAGGTAAGCCCGGGGCTAAACTATTGAATTGCTTGTGATCCGGTATCCAAAGGCATAGCCGAAGGTTGATTGACAGATCAGCCACCCAATATCAGGATGGTGAACCACACGAGAGCGCTTTCCTGATGGACCCTATTCGCAGAAAGCCGAAGCGCGGCCAGGGCAAACGGGCCGAAGACGGGTCCGGCCAGGGCTATCTGGATGGCCAGTTGCTGATTGCCATGCCGGTGATGGAAGACGAGCGTTTCGCCCGCTCGGTGATCTATGTCTGCGCGCATTCGTCCGAAGGGGCCATGGGCATCATCGTCAACCGCCCGGCCGGCAGCATCGATTTTCCCGAATTGCTGGTCCAGCTCAACATCATCGACAAGGCCAATCAGATCAAGCTGCCGGAAAACGCCGAGAGCATGAAAGTGCTGAAGGGGGGCCCGGTCGAGACCGGACGCGGCTTTGTGCTGCACTCCAGCGATTTCTTCATCGAGGACGCGACATTGCCGATCGATGACGGCATTTGCCTGACCGCGACGGTGGACATCCTCAAGGCGATCGCCAAAGGCGGCGGACCGAAGCACGCGATCCTGGCGCTCGGCTATGCCGGCTGGGGACCGGGGCAGCTCGAAAACGAGATCCAGGGCAACGGCTGGCTGCATTGCGCGGCTGATCCGGACCTGATTTTCGGCCGCGACATCGAGGAAAAATACCTGCGTGCCCTGCACAAAATTGGCATCGATCCGGGTATGCTGTCCAACGAAGCCGGCCACGCCTGAACTCGGTTTGAGCTGAAGCCCAGTTTCCATCCGAGCACTGCCCGTCATGGCCGGACTTGTTCCGGCCATCCACGTCTTATCACCGGTCAGCGCTGCAAAGACGTGGATGTCGGGGATAAACCCGGGCATGACGAACTTTGACGTCCTGCGTGAAGCTAAGCTTTCTCGCAATCAGCTCGCTGCTTCGAGCCGCTCTTCGGTCAGAAGCCGCATCGCGGCGTCGGCGTCCATCGGTTCGCCGAAGGCAAAGCCCTGGGCGTATTCGCAGCCCAACTGATAAAGCTCGACCGCGTCTGAATCGGTCTCGGCGCCTTCGGCAACGACGTCCATGCCGAGATCGTGCGCCATCGCAATGATCGATTTCAGGATCACCGGCCTTGTGCCGCGGCTGGTGGTGCGGACGAAGGATTGATCGATCTTGATGGTGTCGAACGGGAAGCGCTGCAGATAGGCCAGCGATGAATGGCCGGTGCCGAAATCGTCCAGCGACAGGCCGGTGCCGAGTTCGCGGATGCGGTGCAGCATCTGCGCGGCATGCTCGGGATTTTCCATCACTAGCGACTCGGTGAGTTCGAGCTTCAGCGTGCCGCGCGCCACCGAGGAGCGCGATAGCACGGTGCGGATGTCGTGCAGCAGGTCGTGGCGCAGCAACTGGCGCGAGGACACGTTGACGCTGGCGAAAATCGGCTCGCGCGAGCGCATCGCGCGCTGCCAGATCGCGAGCTGGCGTGCGGTCTGGTCCATCACGAACATGCCGAGATCGATGATCAGACCGATCTCTTCGGCGATGGCGATGAATTCGACCGGCGACATCCGGCCGAGCTTTGGGTGGTCCCAACGCGCCAGCGCCTCGAAGCCGGCGATGGAGCGATCCTCCAGCCGCACGATCGGCTGGTACAAAATGGTGATTTCCTCGCGCTCGATGGCGCGGCGCAATTCCGACTCCAAGGTCAGCCGATCGGTCTTGCGGGCCCGCATCGCCGGCTTGTAGACGTCGATGCGGTCGCCGCCGATGCGCTTGGAATGGTACATCGCCAGTTCGGCATCCTTGATGATCTCGTCGGTCAGCGGCGCCTGCGGGTCGCTCAGCGCGAGGCCAATCGAGGCGGTGAGGAATATCTCGCGGTCGTTGAAGGCGATCGGCGCCCGGATGGTCTTGCGGATGGTTTCAGCAAATGCCGTGATC
>JAQGJF010000530.1 GCA_028290765.1 Tardiphaga sp. | reverse complement strand
CGCGGTCTATTCCGCCGGGCTCGGCATTCCCTTCCTGATCGCTGCCTTCATGGTCGAACAATTTTCCACGTTGTTTTCGCGCATGAAACGCCACCTCGCCACTGTCGAGCGGGCGATGGGCGTGCTGCTGGTGGTGACCGGGATCGGCTTCCTGACGGGGGCCGTGTCCAATGTGAGCATCTGGCTGTTGGAAACGTTCCCCGCGTTGCAGAATTTCGGGTAGGGGTGCTGTAGCCCGCATGAGCGAAAGCGATATGCGGGACAACAAGAAAAACCCGGATGTCGCTTTCGCTCCATCCGGGCTACGATTTTTACCTTGTAGGGCAGATTAGCGTAAGCGTAACCGACCCAACAACGAGGTGAGCTCGCCTACGATCCCTTCGGATTGATCTCGGTATAGTTGCCCTTGGCGTCCCATTTGTAGACGACATAGTCGATCGCCTTGATGTCGCCCTTGGCGTCAAAGCCCATCTTGCCGAGCACGGTGTCCCATTCGCCGGCCTTGATGGCCTCGATCACCTTCTTCGGGTCGGTGGAGCCGACCTTGGCCACCGCCTGCGACCACACCTGCATCGCGGCATAGGTGTAGAGCGTGTAGCCTTCGGGATCGATGTTCTTGGCCTTGAACTTCTCGACGATCGCCTTGGCGGTCGGCTTGTTGCGCGGGTCGGGGCCAAAGGTGAACAGCGTGCCTTCGGCGGCTGGACCGGTGATCGAGGCGAACTCCTTGTCGTTCATGGCGTCGCCGGCCATCAGCACGGTCTTGAGGCCCTGGTCGCGCATCTGGCGCACGATCAGGCCGGCTTCCTGATGGTAGCCGCCGACGTAGACGAGGTCGATGTTGTCGCGCTTCAGGCGCGAGACGATGGAGTTAAAATCCTTGTCGCCCTTGTTGTAGGATTCGAACATCTTTTCGGTGAAGCCGGCTTTGTTGAGCGCCTTCTTGGTCTCGTCGGCGAGACCTTTGCCGTAAGTGGTCTTGTCGTTGAGGATGGCGACGTTCTTGCCCTTGTAGTTCTTCATGATGTATTCGGCGGCCACCAGGCCCTGCTGGTCGTCACGTCCGCAGACCCGCAGCACGTTCCAGAGCTTGCGCTCGGTGAACAGCGGGTTGGTGGAGGCGGGCGTAATCTGCAGCACGTTGCCGTCGGCATAGGCCTCCGAGGCCGGGATCGACGACGACGAGCAGAAATGGCCGGCGACGAACGGAATCTTCGAGCTGGCGATCTTTTCCGCCACCGATCGCGCCTGCTTCGGGTCGCAGGCATCGTCGCCAATCTGCAGCGCCAGCTTCTTGCTGAGCACGCCGCCGGAAGCGTTGAGGTCCTCGACCGCCTGTTCGGCGCCGTTCTTCATCTGCCGCCCGAACGCGGATTCGGAGCCCGTCATCGGGCCCGCCACCGCGATCGTGATGTCCTGCGCCAGCGCCGCGGTCGACAGCGCCAGTGATGCGCCCAATGCCAGGCCGATGAGTTTCAATGGTTTCATACGATGGTCCCTCGCGATGATCGATGATCTTTGACGGGCCGCACCCGGCGGTCTGCCGGGCAGCAAATCGGGGGCATTGTCGACTGATTTTGAGGCCAAGTCATCGGCAAATTTCGGGCAGCGCGACACTTGGCCGCCGCAGTTTGGCCGACCTTATGCCCGCCGGCCGCCTTCGAGGTAGGCAGCGCGGATTTCGGGGCGCTGCAGCAGTTCCGTGCCGCTGCCGCTCAGCGTGATCAGGCCGTTGACCATGACGTAGCCACGATGGGCCAGCCGCAGCGCGTGGTTGGCGTTCTGCTCGACGATCAGCACGGTGAGGCCGTCCTGCCGGTTCAGGGTGCGGATCGCGTCGAAAATCTGCCGCGCGATCAGCGGGGCGAGGCCAAGTGACGGCTCGTCCAGCATCAACAGGCGGGGGCGGCTCATCAACGCGCGGCCGATCGCCAGCATCTGCTGCTCGCCGCCGGACAGCGTGCCGCCGCGCTGGGTCATGCGCTCCTTCAGGCGCGGAAACAGCGCCAGCACCCGTTCGAGGCCGGCGGCGCGGTCGGCCTCGCCTGTGTCGGTGACGTCGGCCCCCATCTGCAGGTTTTCCGCCACGCTCATGCGCGGAAAAATCCGGCGCCCCTCCGGCGATTGCGCAATGCGCAGCCGGGCGATCTGGTGGGTCGGCAGCCCGGTGATGTCGCTGCCGTCGAATTCGATGGCGCCGGATCGCGCCCGCGGCTTGCCGAACACCGTCATCATCAGCGTCGACTTGCCGGCGCCGTTGGCGCCGATCAGCGCCACGATTTCGCCGGCGTTGATCTCGAGGTCGACGCCCTTGAGCGCCTCGATCTTGCCATAGGCCGCCCGCAGGCCGCGGATCGCTAGCAGGGGTGTCGCGGGCGCGGTCACGTGCCGCTCTCCATCACCGCGATCGCTTCCTCTTCGTCGGCGCCGAGATAGGCAGCAATGACTTTGGGGTCATCGCGGATCGCCTGCGGCGAGCCGTCGGCGATCTTGACGCCGTAATCCAGCACCACGACGTGATCGGAGATTTCCATCACCACCGACATGTCGTGCTCGATCAGGAGGATCGAAGTGCCGTGATCCGACCTGATCGACAGCAGCAGTTCGCTTAAGGCGCCGCTTTCGCGCGCGTTCAATCCGGCGGCCGGCTCGTCGAGGCACAGCAAGGCCGGTTCGGTGCACATGGCGCGGGCGATTTCGAGCCGGCGCTGGTCGCCATAGGGCAGATTACCGGCGGCATCGTCGGCACGCTCCAGTAATCCGATCCGATCGAGCCAGGAGCGCGCCAGATCGATGGCGTGTTTTTCCGCCGCGCGATAGGACGGCACACCAAACAGCCCGAGCACGGTATAGCCGGAGGCACGCATCAGCATGTTGTGCTGCGCCACCATCAGGTTTTCCAGCGCGGTCATGCCGGGAAACAGCCGGATGTTCTGGAAGGTGCGCGCGACTTTGGCGAGTTTGGAAATCCGGAAATCGTTGAGTCGCTCGAGATGGATGTCGCGGCCGTCATCATGAACCAGGCGCATCGTGCCCGAGGTCGGTTTGTAGAAACCGGTGATGCAATTGAACACCGTGGTCTTGCCGGCGCCGTTCGGCCCGATCAGCGCGGTGATCTTGCGCCGCTGCGCGCTGAAGGAAAGATCGTTGACGGCGACGATGCCGCCGAAACGCATCGACAGATGATCGACGCGGAGAATGTCGTTGCGAGTGTCGTTACCGCTCATCCGTGGCCTTCCTTGACCAGGTCGGATGAGATGGCGTGGCTGTGCTTCAGGAACACCGTGGGCGCGCGATGGCCGATCAGGCCGCGCGGCCGCCAGATCATCAAGAGCACCATCGCCATGCCGAACACCAGCATGCGGTATTGGTCGAACCCACGAAACAGCTCGAAGCCGCCGATCATGGTGAGCGCCGCCAGCGCCACGCCGAGCTGCGAGCCCATGCCGCCGAGCACGACGATGGCGAGCACCAGGGCCGATTCCTGGAAGGTGAAGGATTCCGGGCTGATGAAACCCTGTCGCGTCGCGAAGAACGCGCCGGCGAGGCCGCCGAACATGGCGCCGGTGGCGAACGCCGTCAGCTTGGTCGTGGTGGTGTTGATGCCGAGCGCTCGGCAGGCGACCTCGTCCTCGCGCAGCGCCTCCCAGGCGCGGCCGATCGGCAGCCGCCGCAGCCGGATCGTCACCCAGTTGGTGAGCAGGGCCAAGGCCAGGATCAGATAGAACAGGAATACGATGCGGTGGGTCGGCGAAAACTCGATGCCCAGCAGGGCGGCGAGGCCGTCGTCGCCAGGCGTGAGCGGGATGCCGAAGAACGATGGCCGCGGAATCCCGCTGACGCCGTTCGGTCCGCCGGTGAGGCTTTGCCAGTTGATGATGACGAGCCGGATGATCTCGCCGAACGCCAGCGTGACGATAGCCAGATAGTCGCCGCGCAGCCGCAGCACCGGAAAGCCGAGCAGCACGCCGAAGAACGCCGCCAGAATTCCCGCCAGCGGCAGGCAGATCCAGAACGAGAAGCCGAAATTGGTGGCGAGCAGTGCGTAGGAATAGGCGCCGACGGCGTAGAATGCGACATAGCCGAGGTCGAGCAGGCCGGCGAGGCCGACCACGACATTCAGCCCCCAGCCGAGCATCACATAGGTCAGCACCAGAATGCCGAGATCGAGGATGTAGCGCTCGTCGTAGAAGATAACCGGCACCAGGAAGGTGAATATCAGCAGCACCGGCGCGACGAAGCGGCGCAGGATCGCGAGCACGTTTTGCGTGGAAGGGGGAATGATCCTGATGGTGTCGGCCGGACCGAACCATTGCCGCAGCAATTCGACGACGATGCTGCCGCCGAACACGATGGCGACGCAGGCGGCGAGATCGCCGAAGCGGGTCCAGTAGATCAACTGCCCGGCGGGGCCGGCTTCGGTGCGCACGCCGATCATCAGCGAAAACAGCACCAGCGCCACGCCTGCGCTGATCAGCGCTTTCTTGAGAATGAAGGCGATGCCGGGACCGCGCGTCATGGTGGGGAGGGGAGCGTTCGTT
>JAQGJF010000514.1 GCA_028290765.1 Tardiphaga sp. | reverse complement strand
GCGGAAAGACTGATCATGCCGATCTTCGTCGGCCTGCAGAGCGTGCCGAAAATCGCCATTGCCCCACTGATCCTGGTCTGGGTCGGCGCCGGCCTCGGCTCGAAGATCCTGATCGTGGCGTCGATCGCCTTCTTTCCCATCGTCATCAACACCATGGTCGGCTTCAAGGAAGTCGACCGCGGTCTCGCCGACGTGTTCCAGTCGGTCTCGGCCAATGAACGGCAGTTGTTCCTGAAATTGCGGCTGCCCTATGCGATGCCCTACATCTTCGCCGGCCTGCGGATCGCGACCACGCTGGCGGTGCTCGGCGCGATCGTGGCCGAATGGCTCGCCGCCTCGAACGGCCTGGGCTACCTCGTGCTGTCGGGCAGCTTCAACTTCAACACCGCACGCTCGTTCTGCGCGATCATCGCGCTCGCGGTGATCGGCACCGGATTCTTCGCGCTGATGTCCTGGATCGAGCGCCTGGTGTCGTGGAAACGCCACGGCGCCAACGATTCGACGACAACGATCTGACGGGCGGCAATGTCCGCCAGGAAAGACAGAGAGAGACGACCCAAGGCATTGACGAACATCGGGGCCGCTGGGCCGCCAGTTGGAGGATCAATTATGCGTTCGCTTCGGAACATCATCGTCGCCACGTCGACGCTGCTTGGCGTCGTCTCTCCCGCTCATGCGGCCGACAAGGTCATCATGCGGCTGAATTTCACGCCGTGGGCGATGCACGCGCAATATTATGCCGGCATCGCCGAAGGCTTCTACGAGAAGGAAGGCATCGAGCTGGAAATCCGCCCGCCCTCCGGCGGCCAGCAGAACGAGGTCTTTATCGGTACCGGGCGCGAACAGTTCGGCGTCGCCAATGCCGACAGCTTCATCAAGGCGCGTGCCAGCGGCCTGCCGGTGATCGCGGTGATGGCGGACGAGCCGGACACGCCTTTCTCGGTCATCACCCTGAAGAAGGATAATTTTACCGATCCGAAGCAGCTCAAGGGCAAGAAGCTGAGCTGGTTCCAGACCAATGTGAAGGGCCTGCTCGATCCGATGCTGTTCGGTGCCGGCCTGAAGCGCGACGATATCGACTATGTCAATGTCGCGCGCGGCGCCGAGGTGCAGATGCTGGCCGCCGGCCAGGTCAACGCGGTGTTCGGCTACAGTTTCGGCCAGGCTCTCACCCTCGACGAACGCGGCTTTGCCACCAACGTGATGGCGCTGAAGGATTTTGGCGTCAAATTCTACGGCACCGTGATCTACACCAACGAGCAACTGCTCAAATCGAACCCCGACCTGGTGAAGCGCTATGTCCGCGCCACGCTGAAGGCGCTGGCCTGGACCCGCGACAACAAGGAAAAGGCCGTCACCGAGATGGTGAAGGTGTCGCCGGACCGCGAGGTCAAGCTCGAGACCAAGAAACTCGCCATCATCTATGATCTCTACAAGACGCCGGATTTTTCCACCCGCTTCGGCATGATGAACGATGCGAAGTGGCAATCCTCGATCGACATCCTGGCGGATTCCGGCGACCTGCCGAAGAAGCCGACCGCCGGCGAGATGTACACCAACGCCGTCATCGAAAGCCTCGAAGAATCCAAGACGCTGGCCGAAGCCGTGAAGGCAGCCAGCAATTGAGCACAGCGACGATCACGACTTCCATGCGTAACAGTGCGGCGGCAACCCCGGCGGACGATGCGGGCGCCATCCGCATCGACGGCATCGGCGTCACCTATGGCGTCGGCGGCGACGAGCCGGTGACGGCGCTACAGAACATTGACCTGGATATTCCAGCCGGCTCGTTCGTCTCGCTGGTCGGGCCAAGCGGTTGCGGCAAGTCGACCCTGCTCAAGGTGGTCGGCGACCTGATGAACCCGACCGTGGGCCGGGTCACCATCGGCGGGGCGGCCCCCGCCGAATTGCGTCGGCAAGGGCGCATCGGCGTCGTGTTCCAGCAGGCCAATCTGATGCCCTGGCTCGACATCACCAGGAACATCGCCCTGTTGCGCGAGCTGGTCGCGGGCAACGGTTACACGCCGTCGGATGCCGGCGCGAACATTGGCGAACTGATCGAGGTGGTCGGGCTCTCGGGCTTCGAGACCAAGCACCCGCATCAATTGTCGGGCGGGATGCAGCAGCGCGCCGCGATTGCACGCGCGTTGGCGCTCGATCCGGCCACCCTGCTGATGGACGAGCCGTTCTCGGCGCTCGACGAGATCACCCGCGACCGCATGGCGATCGAGCTGATGCGGATCTGGCAGCTCTATCGCAAGACCGTGCTGTTCGTCACCCACAGCCTCTCCGAGGCCGTGTTCCTGTCCGACCGCGTGGTGCTGATGAGCGCGCGGCCGGGCCGCATCCATCGCATTTTCGAAATCGACCTGCCGCGGCCGCGCGACCGCGAGACCCGGCTGACCGAACGCTTCCACCAGATCGTCAGCGAATTGAGCCGCGAGCTCTACAAGGTGATGTCCTGAACGCTGGCAGCAGAACCTTGTCCGCATGAACCTCGCCGACATGAACCTCAACTCTCCGGAGAAACAAGAAGATGGCGCAAGCCCCGACCATGATCCGCCGCAGCGGCCAGCAATGGGTCATGGACCAGCTGTTTCGCATTGCCGGTCACGATCTGCTGTTTCCCGGCGCCCTGGGTTTCCGGCTGGAGCGCGGCTACCGCTACGCCGAAGTCGAGCGCACCATGGCCCGGGTCAAGACCTTCCGGCAGAACGCGCGGGAGTGGGCCTATACCGCGAGCCAGCTCGAGGAAATGGCCAAGGGCGCCGAAGCCAACGGCCACAAGATCTCGGCGCGCGACTTCTACTACCGCGCCTCGATCTATTACGGCCGCGGCCAATGGTCGATCAACCGCGACACCGACGTCAAGCGCGCGATGTACGACAAATGCGTGGAGTGCTTCGAAGGCCTGATCCGCCACTCGGACGGGCTGATCGAGCGCGTGGTGCTCGATGTCGAGGGCGAGAAGGTTTTCGGCGTGCTGCATCTGCCGGAGAAGCGCATCGGCAAGGTGCCGGCGATGCTGTTCTTCCCGGGCATGGACATGTTCAAGGAAGAATTTCCGAACACCGAGTGCAACCCGTTCGCGCGCCGCGGCATCGCCATGCTGACGCTGGATGGCCCCGGCCAGGGCGAGACCCGCGTCAAGGGCTGCACCGTCACCGACGCAAAATACATCAAGGCCGGCAAGGCCGCGCTCGACTATCTGGAGAAGCGGCCCGAGATCGACGCCAGCCGTCTCGGCGTGTCGGGGGCGAGCTTCGGCTCCTACTGGGCGCCGCAGCTCGCCGCCAATGACAGCCGCATCAAGGTCAATGCCGGCATCATGGGCATCCTGTACTCGATGACGTCGATCTTCGAACTGGCGCCGCCGAGCTTCAAATCGACCTTCATGTACATGGCCGGCATCACCGACGAGGCCGCCTTCGACAAGATGGCGGCGACCATGGGCCTTGCCGGCGTTGGCCAGAAGCTGACCTGCCCAACGCTGATCACCCAGGGCGAGAACGACTATC
>JAQGJF010000492.1 GCA_028290765.1 Tardiphaga sp. | reverse complement strand
CTGGTGCCGGCGATGACGGTGGCCGAGAATTTGGTGCTGGCGCGCGACGACGTTCCCGCCATCGTCGACTGGAAGAAGGAAACCAGGGAACTCGAGGCCTTCCTGGCGCGGATGCCGTTCAAGGTGCCGCTGCATGCGCGGGTGTCCGACATTTCCGCCGGCGAGCGCCAAAAGTGCGAAATCCTCAAGCAGCTCTATTTGAAGCGGCGCTTTCTGATTCTCGACGAACCGACCTCGGTGCTGACGCCGGGCGAAGCCGACGAGGTGCTCGGCATGCTGCGCGCCATGGTCGTGAACGACGGCCTCACCATCCTGATGATCACCCACAAGTTCCGCGAGGTGATGGCGTTCGCCGACGAGGTCACGATCCTGCGGCGCGGCAAACTCGCCGGCGCCGGCAAGGTGACCGACCTCACCCCGGACAGCATGGCGCGGATGATGATCGGCGCCGAGGAACTGACGGTGCAGCCGGCGCGGGTCGGCAATGCCGGCGCCACCAAGCTCGAGCTCGACAAACTCTGCGCGCTCGACGATGCCGGCGCGGTCGCGGTCCACGAGGTGTCGCTGTCGGTCAAGGCCGGCGAGATCGTCGGCATTGCCGGCGTCTCCGGCAACGGCCAGCGCCAGCTGGTCGAAATGCTGGCCGGCCAGCGCGAGGTGGCCTCCGGCGAAATGCGCGTGGCCGGCGACGCCTATCAGGCCAGCCGCGAGGAGATGCGGCGCCACAAGATGTCGCTGCTGCCCGAGGAGCCGCTGAAGAACGCCTGCGTCGGCGGCATGAGCGTCGCCGACAACATTGCCTTCCGCGAATTCGACCGTGCGCCGTTCGCCGTCGGCGGCTGGTGGCTCAACAAGGCGGCGTTCCGCGACGACGCCACCAAGAAGATCGGGCTCTACAAGATCAAGACCCGGACGCCGGACACGCCGATCTCGGCGCTCTCCGGCGGCAACGTGCAGCGCACGGTGCTGGCGCGCGAACTCGGCGGCGACGTCGAGGTGCTGATCGCCGCCAATCCCTGCTTCGGGCTGGATTTCGCCGCGGTCGCGCAGATCCATGCCGAGATCATGGCCGCGCGCAACCGCGGGGCGGCTGTGCTGCTGGTCAGCGAGGACCTCGACGAACTGCTCGAACTCTCCGACCGGCTCGTCGTCATGTTTCACGGCCAGTTCGTCTACGAGGCCCGCGCCAGCGAAGCGGACCTGACCGAAATCGGCCGGCACATGGCAGGGCACTGATCGCGGCGGCGTCCGCGCAACGCTGCCCGCTTTCTGCCGGTCGTACCAAGCGGAAAGGGACAAACCATGTCGCCCACCACAAGCCTGTTGCCGGCGGAGCCTGCGCCGATCGAACTCGACTGGTCGAAGACCGCGCTGGTCATCATCGACATGCAGCGCGATTTTCTCGAGCCCGGCGGTTTTGGCGCGACGCTCGGCAATGACGTCACCCAACTCGCCAGCGCCGTCGGCCCCTGCCAGGCGGTCTTGAGCGCGGCGCGCAGCGCCGACGTCCTCGTCGTGCACACCCGCGAAGGCCATTTGCCCGATCTGTCCGATGCCCCGATCGCCAAGCTCCAGCGCGGCGCGCCGAGTTTGCGGATCGGCGATCCCGGCCCGATGGGCCGCATCCTGATCCGCGGCGAACCGGGCCATGACATCATCCAGGAACTCGCTCCGCTGGACGAGGAGATCGTCATCGACAAGCCCGGCAAAGGCGCGTTCTACGCCACCGGCCTCGACGAGATCCTGCAGAAATACGGCGTCGAGAACCTGCTGGTGTGCGGCGTCACCACCGAGGTCTGCGTCAACACCACGGTGCGCGAAGCCAACGACCGCGGCTACCGCTGCGTCGTGCTGGCCGATTGCTGCGCCTCGTATTTTCCGGAATTTCACGAGATGGGGTTGCGGATGATCAAGGCCCAGGGCGGGATTTTCGGCTGGGTGAGTGATTCAAGCGCGGTGCTGGAGAGGATTGGGCCGGGGCGGGGCGGGAGTTGAGCGTGAGCCAAGGCTTCGATGTGGCGTGCCCGCCAAAACAATCCATACGACTTGAATTAAGCCCTTAAGTGGTCCGTAATAGCCTTTCGCCTAGAGATTGAGACACGAACCAGCGCTCCGTTGGTTTGCAGGCTGGAACGGCGGTCCCCACTGTTCTCGTTAGGGGAGACGTTCACAGGTTGAGGCATTGAGAATTTAGTTGAATTGAACGAGCCCCCGAGATGAAGGACGGTTGGCTAACCGCTTTGCTGTCATGGTGGCCTTTCGCGGCGTTCGCGGTTGCGTGGGTTTTCTGGCGGCGCCGACCCACAACGATAGAGTGGTCTCAGAGGCACCCGACGTTACGCGGCATCACCATTGGCTTCGTGATGATAGGAGCGGCGCTTTCTTTGCTCTTCGATCCGATTAGCGCGCTCTTCATTGTGGTTGCCGCCGTTACCTATGGGCTGGCCGCCTTTTTCGACCCGAAGACCTACTCCAGGACCAAGCCACTCGATCAGAATAAGGTCGGACCGGAAGCGTGAAAGAATGAAGTTCCTGGGCCGAGACGAAGCGACCTTGCTGGAGAAGAAGCTGCGTCGTGAGATCGCAGAATACGCCGAT
>JAQGJF010000462.1 GCA_028290765.1 Tardiphaga sp. | reverse complement strand
AGCAGGCCGAATTCACCTACAAATACGCCAACAACCTGCCGGATTCGCATCCGCTCAACATTCGCGCCAAGGAGATGTCGGCGGCGATCAAGACCGAGACCAACGGTCGCGTCGACCTGCAGATTTTTCCCAATAACCAGCTCGGCTCCGACACCGACATGCTGAGCCAGATCCGCTCCGGCGGCGTCGAATTCTTCACGCTGTCCGGCCTGATCCTGGCCACCCTGGTGCCGCCCGCATCGATCAGCGGCATCGGCTTTGCGTTTGCCAATTACGACGCGGTCTGGAAGGCGATGGACGGCGATCTCGGCGGCTATATTCGCAAGGAGATCACCAAGGCCAATCTGGTGGTGATGGACAAGATCTGGGACAACGGTTTCCGCCAGACCACGTCGTCGACCAAGCCGATCAACGGACCCGATGATTTCAAGGGCTTCAAGATCCGCGTGCCGGTGTCGCCGCTGTGGACCTCGATGTTCAAGGCGTTCGATGCCGCACCGGCCTCGATCAATTTCAACGAGGTCTATTCGGCGCTGCAGACCAAGGTGGTCGAGGGGCAGGAGAACCCCCTCGCCCTGATCTCGACCGCAAAACTGTATGAAGTGCAGAAATACTGCTCGCTGACCAACCACATGTGGGACGGCTTCTGGTTCCTGGCCAATCGCCGGGCCTGGGAGAAACTGCCCGAAGACATCCGCGCCATCGTCGCGAAAAACATCAATGCCGCCGCCGTCAAGGAGCGCGGCGACACCGAGAAGCTGAACGCCACGGTGCGCGAGGACCTGGCCGGCAAGGGACTGACCTTCAATCAGCCGGAAGTGACGGCGTTCCGCGACAAGCTGCGCTCGGCGGGTTTCTACGCCGAGTGGAAGGGCAAGTACGGCGACGAGGCCTGGGCGCTGTTGGAGAAATCCGTCGGCAAGCTGGCGTAACAAAACCCCAAAAAACTGAAACCCGTCATGGCTCACGCCGAGGTCTCGCAGGCAGCAGTTGGTGGAGCGACGCCCGGCGTCTCCCGCCACCGCTTGCTTGCGGACCGGCTCGACGGCTGGCTCGGTACGCTGGTCGAGGTGCCCGCGGCGCTGCTGGTGGTTGCGGAAATCGTCATTCTGTTCGCCGGCGTGGTCGCGCGCTATGGCTTCCGGCGGCCGCTGATCTGGTCGGACGAACTGGCCTCGATCCTGTTCCTGTGGCTGGCGATGCTGGGCGCCGCGGTGGCGTTCCGGCGCGGCGAGCATATGCGCATGACCGCCGCCGTGGCCGGCGCCAGGCCTGCGACGCGTGCCTTTCTCGATGTCGTCGGCACCTGCGCCGCGCTGGCGTTTCTCTTGATGATCGCCTGGCCATCTTACGAATACGCCTACGAGGAAAGCTTCATCACCACGCCGGCGCTGCAGATCGCCAACTCGTTTCGCGCCGCGGCGCTACCCATCGGCATCGCCATCATGGCGATGTTCGCCCTGCTCCGGCTGGTCCGCGTCGGCCCGCCGCGCACCGTCCTGCTGGCGCTGGCCACCGTGGCCGGCCTGATCGCCATCTTCTGGCTGGCGCAGCCTGGGCTGCGCACGCTCGGCAACCTCAACCTGGTGATCTTCTTCGTCGGCGTGGTCGGCTTCTGCGTGTTTGCCGGCATTCCGATCGCCTTCGCCTTCGGCCTGTCGATCTTCGGCTATATGGCGCTGACCACGCACACGCCCTTGATGGTGCTGGTCGGCCGGATGGACGAGGGCATGAGCCACCTGATCCTGCTGTCGGTGCCGCTGTTCGTGTTTCTCGGGCTCTTGATCGAGATGACCGGCATGGCGCGGGCGATGGTGGCGTTCCTCGCCAGCCTGCTCGGCCATGTCCGCGGCGGCCTGCATTATGTGCTGCTAGGCGCGATGTACCTGGTCTCCGGCATCTCCGGTTCCAAGGCGGCCGACATGGCGGCGGTGGCGCCGGTGCTGTTTCCGGAGATGAAGGCCCGTGGCGCCAAACCCGGCGATCTCGTCGCCCTGCTCGCCGCCACCGGCGCCCAGACCGAGACGATCCCGCCGAGCCTGGTGCTGATCACCATCGGGTCCGTTACCGGGGTGTCGATTTCGGCGCTGTTCACCGGCGGGCTGCTGCCGGGCGTCGTGCTCGCGATCACGCTGTCGGTGCTGGTCTGGTGGCGCTATCGCGCCGAGGATCTGAGCCACGTCAAGCGCGCGTCATGGGCCGAGATTTTTCGCGCCTTTGTGGTGTCGCTGCCGGCGGTGGCGCTGCCGTTCGTGATCCGCGCCGCCGTGGTCGAAGGGGTCGCGACCGCCACCGAGGTCTCCACCATCGGCATCGTCTATGCCGTGCTCGCCGGGCTCCTGATCTACCGCCGCTTCGACTGGCGCCGGCTGATGCCGATGCTGAAGGAAACCGCCTGCCTGTCCGGCGCCATCCTGCTGATCATCGGCACCGCCACCGGCATGGCCTGGGGGCTGACCCAGTCCGGCTTCTCACGGGCACTGGCGGCGGCGATGACCGGCCTGCCCGGCGGCGCCGCGACCTTCATCGCCGTCTCCATCGTCGCCTTTATGGTGCTCGGCAGTGTGCTGGAGGGCATTCCGGCGATCGTGCTGTTCGGCCCGCTGCTGTTCCCGATCGCGCATCTGGTCGGCGTCCATGAGGTCCATTATGCGATGATCGTAATCCTGGCGATGGGGATAGGTTTGTTCGCGCCGCCCTTCGGCGTCGGCTATTATGCCGCCTGCGCCATCGGACGGGTCGACCCCGCCGAGGGAATCCGACCCATACTTGGATACCTCCTGGCCCTTCTGGCCGGCCTGATCATCGTGGCAATCTTTCCCTGGATTTCCATCGGATTTCTCTAAGGGGCGAGTCACGTAAATTCATTTCGTTACGGTGAAAATTAAATGTTCGAGATTCGCGTTTCGCCACAAGAGCTTGATTGTTGAGAAGATCGATGCAGTTAGCTGAATTAACAGGAGGAATCGCATGATTTCCCAGGGTCAGTACAGCATCGGCCTGGACAAAACGCCGGCCAATTTCGTGGCGCTCTCGCCGCTGAGCTTCCTCGAGCGCACCGCCGCGGTCTATCCCGACCTGACCAGCACCGTTCACGAGAGCCGCAGTTTCACCTGGGCCCAGACCCATGAGCGCTGCCGGCGTTTCGCAAGCTACCTCGCCCGCCAGGGTATCGGCCGCAGCGATACCGTGGCGGCGATGCTGCCGAACATTCCGGCCATGAACGAGGCCCACTTCGCCGTTCCGATGGCCGGCGCCGTGCTCAACGCCCTCAACATCCGGCTCGACGCCGCCTCGATCGCCTTTCAGCTCGACCATGGCGGCGCCAAAATCATTCTGGTCGATCCGGAATTTACCGGCGTCATCGCCGAGGCGCTGACGCTGATGACCGGGCCGAAGCCCATGGTGATCGATGTCGACGACCCGGCGTTTTCCGGCGGGCAGCGGATCGGCGAGATCGAATACGAGGATGCGGTGGCCTCGGGTGACCCGAGCTTCGCGGCAAGGCTGCCGTCCGACGAATGGGACGCCATCGCGCTGAGCTACACCTCCGGAACCACTGGCAATCCCAAGGGCGTGGTGACCCATCATCGCGGCGCCTACCTCAATGCGGTCAGCAACATCCTCGCCGGCAATCTCGGCCAGCATCCGGTCTATCTCTGGACCCTGCCGATGTTCCACTGCAACGGCTGGTGTTTTCCCTGGACCATCGCCGCGACGGCCGGAATCAATGTCTGCCTGCGCAAAGTCGAGCCCGCCAAGATCTTCGAATTGATCGCCAAACACGGCGTCACCCACATGTCGGGCGCGCCGATCGTCTACAACACCCTGATCAACGCACCGGACGCGCCGAAGGCGGTCGGCGCCAGGCCGGTGACCGGCCTGATCGCGGGGGCCGCGCCGCCGATGGCGGTGCTGTCAGGCGCGGAAAACATCGGCATCCGGCTGACCCATGTCTACGGCCTGACCGAGGTCTACGGGCCGGCCTCGCTCTGCGCCGAACAGCCCGGCTGGGACGATCTGGCCCCCGACGCCCGCGCTGAGCTCAAGCGCCGGCAGGGCGTCGCCTACCCGCTGCAGGAGGCCGTAACGGTGCTCGATCCCGAAACCATGCAGACGGTGCCACGCGACGGCGAGACCATCGGTGAGGTCATGTTCCGCGGCAACATCGTGATGAAGGGCTACCTGAAGAACGAGAAGGC
>JAQGJF010000434.1 GCA_028290765.1 Tardiphaga sp. | reverse complement strand
CCGAGCCGAACGAATGCGCGATCGAATTGATGAAGGAACAGGTGTTGAGATCCTTGTCGACCACCGTGATGTAGACCGTATTCGGATTGATCGGCGGCGACACCTTCGGCAATTCGATCAGCGCATCCATGCGGATCTTCCTGGCGTAGTCGGCGGCGAATTCCTTCGACAGGATGCGCTTGATGTCGATATCCACATAGGCCGGATCGCCGATGTCCTGCTCGCGCATCAGATAGGCAATGCGGGCGGCCTCGGCTTCCAGGTGGAAGCGCTCGATGCTCAGCGGCGGATATTTGGTAAGATCGAAATTGGACAGGATGTTCAGCATCACCAGCATGGTAATGCCCGGGCCGTTCGGCGGGCACTGCCAGATGTCGTGCCCCTTGTAGACCGTACCGATCGGCGTGGTGGTCTCGGTGGTATGGGCGGCGAAATCCTCCATCGTGTGCAGGCCGCCATTGCCGCGCAGGGTTTCCACCATGTCCTCGGCGACGCGGCCCTTGTAGAAGCCGTCGCGGCCTTCCTTGGCAATGGTGCGCAGGGTCTGGCCGAGTTCGGGCTGCTTGATCACATCGCCGGCGACCGGCGGCTGGCCGTTCGGCAGCAGATAACGCGGCGTGTTGATGCCGTTCCGCAGCTTTTCGAGGGCATTTTTCCAGTCGAACGCAATGCGCGGCGCGACCACATAGCCTTCTTCCGCGGCTTTGATCGCGGGCTGCAGCAGCGTGTCAAAACCGAACTTGCCGTGATCGCGCAGGATCGTGGCCCATGCATCGATCGCGCCAGGTATCGAAACCGAATGCACGCCGGTCACTGGAATGGCGTGCATCTTGTGCTCGATGTACCACTCCGGCGTCGCCGCCTTCGGCGCCCGCCCCGAGCCGTTATAGGACACGATCTTGCCCTCGCCCTTCGGCTGGATCAAAGCGAAACAATCGCCGCCGATGCCGGTGGATTGCGGCTCGATCACCCCGAGCAGCGCACAGGCGGCCACGGCGGCGTCGGCGGCGGTGCCGCCGGCCTTGAGGACTTCGATCGCGGTCAGCGCCGCCAGCGGATGGGATGTCGCCACCATGCCGTTCTGGGCATGCACGGTGGACCGGCCGGCGAGATGGAAATTCCTCATGCGTTTGTTCACTCGTTTTGCGGGGCCGCGCCGCCGCTCGGCGCGGGTTTACTTGGCATATTCAGGCGGTTAAGGGCAATGCCGTGGGGCGCATAACACATGCCCGGACGGGGTTTCCTGTCGCCTGAGTGCCTGATAAACCCCCGCGATGCCCCAAAAAGTCGCAGCCTTTTACCAGTTCGCGCCGCTTCCGGATTTCCGGGAATTGCGCGAGCCGTTGCACGTCTTCTGCGCCGGTCTGGCCCTGAAAGGCAGCGTGCTGCTGGCCCACGAGGGCATCAACGGCACCCTCGCCGGTGCCGCCGGGGCAATCGATGCCCTTGTCACGGAATTGAAGCACGGCACGCTGTTTGGCGGCCGGCTTGACCATCTGGAATTGAAATTCTCGACCGCCGCGGCGGCACCGTTCGCGCGGCTGAAAATCCGGCTGAAGAAGGAGATCGTCACGCTCGGCGATCCCGCCACCGATCCCACCCAGCGGGTCGGGATCTATGTCGATCCCGCCGAATGGAACGACCTGATCGCAACAGAGGATACGCTGCTGATCGACACCCGCAACACCTTCGAAGTCTCGATGGGCAGTTTTGCCGGCGCGGTCGATCCGCGGATCAAGAGCTTTGGGCAGTTCAAGGATTTCGTCACCCGCGAACTCGATCCGCAAAAGCACCGCCGGATCGCGATGTTCTGCACCGGCGGCATCCGCTGCGAAAAGGCCAGTTCCTATCTGCTGTCGCGCGGCTTTGAGGAGGTCTACCACCTCAAGGGCGGCATCCTGAAATACCTCGAAGGCGTGCCGGTCGAGCAAAGCCGATGGCAGGGCGAATGCTTCGTGTTCGACGAACGGGTCGCGCTCGGCCATGGGCTCACGGAGCGCGGAAGGGACGAGCATTCCGATGAGTGACATGAAATCGAGCGAGACCGAACGATTGAGCGGGCGCATCGATGCGCTGGAAACACGGCTGACCTTTCTCGATGAGACGATCGAGACGCTGAACACCACCATCACCGCGCAATGGAAGCAGATCGACGCCCTGACCCGGCAGGTCGCGATCCTCGGCGAGCGGTTGCAGGAAGCCGAGAGCAACGCACCGGGTGCGACGAACGAACCGCCGCCGCATTATTAGGAGGGCGGCTTCTTCTCCCTCCCCCCCTTGCGGGGTACGATCGAACGAAGCTCGATCGAGGGTCGGGGTGGGGGGTAACTCCGAGTCTGTGCGCTTGATACCCCCACCCCTGACCCCTCCTCCCCGCAAGGAGGAGGGGAGTAAACCGCGCCCTCACATTTCCACGCCCTGCGCGGCCAGCCTTTTGTCCCGCAATTCGCGCTTCAGCACCTTGCCGATGGCGCTGCGCGGAAGCGATTCGACGAGGTGCACGTCGGCGAGGCGATGGAATTTGCCGACGCGCTCGTTGGTCCAGGCCTTCAGCGCGGCGGCGTCGGCCGCGGCGCCGGGCTTGAGCACCACAAAAGCCTCCGGGGTCTCACCCCACTCCTCCGACGGCATCGCCACCACGGCCGCTTCGAGCACGTCGCCATGGCCGGCCATCACCGCCTCGAGATCGCTGGGATAGATGTTGAAGCCGCCGGAAATGATCATGTCCTTCTTGCGGTCCATCAGGGTCAGAAACCCGTCACTGTCGAATTTTCCGACGTCGCCGGTGCGCACGAAGCGCTTGCCGGTCGCGTCGTGCCAGAAGGTTTCGGCGGTCTTGGCCGGCTGGTTGAGATAGCCGAGCATGATGTTGGCCGAATGGCCGAAGATCTCGCCGACCTCGCCGGGTGCGACCTCCTCGCCGTCTTCGCCGATCAGGCGGATGTCATGGTCGGTCATCGGACGGCCCACGGTGTGGAGCTTGTCCGGATGCTCATGGGCGAGCAGCATGCAGGTGCCGCCGCCTTCAGTCATGCCGTAATATTCCGTCAGCCCGCCCGGCCAGCGCTTCAGGACATCCGCTTTCAGGCCTGCGGCGAACGGCGCCGACGTCGAGAACTTCATCACGAAGGACGACAGGTCGAAGCTGTCGAAATCCGGCACCGCCATGATGCGGCGGTACTGCACCGGCACCAGCATGGTGTGGGTGGCGCGGTACTTCTGGCAGAGCTCCAGGAAACCCCGGGCGTCGAATTTCCTCATCAGCACCACGGTGCCACCGGCGGCCAGGGTCGGATTGAAGCAGACCAGCGTGGTGTTGGAATAGAGCGGCGTCGAAAGCACGGTGACCCCATCCGGCCGGTGGGTCAGCGCCTCCCATTGGCTGTATTGCCGACACCGCATCGCATGGGAATGGACGATCCCCTTTGGCGTGCCGGTGGTGCCGGAGGAATAGATGATGTTGAAGATCGATCCCGGATCGACGGCGACCGGCGCCGGTTTCGCCGGCCTGGCGCACCATGCGCCGAACGGCCGCCCGCAGGAACCGTCGTCGAGCGCCACCCGAAGTGCGGCGGAATCATTCGCTGCCTGCCCCATCGCCGCCGCCGCGGCGGCATCCATGAACAGCACCTTGGCGCCGGAATCCTTGACCATCGCGGCGAAGTCTGTCGCCGTGGAGGACGGCGCCAGCGGCGCCAGGGCAACGCCGGCGCGCAGTGCGCCGAGAAACGTTGCGGCATATTCCACCGAACTGTAGGCGCAGACCGAAATGACATCGCGCGGCTTGAGTCCGTCGGCCTGCAAGGCGGCGGCCACCCGGTCGACCAGATCGTCGAACTCGCCATAGGTCAGCTGGCGGTCGCCATCGACGACGGCGAGGCGCGCCGGCGCGCGCACGGCCGTCTGCCTGACCAGCGCATCCAGCGTGATGAAATCCTCCATCGATGTCCCTCCCGTTTTTTTGATTTCGTCCAGCGGTTCAGCGATCCAGTTTGTCGCCCTTCAGCCAGGCCGCGCCGCTGGCATAAAGCCGCTGCACCGCATCGCCCTTGAGACCGGGCATGTCCGGCTTGATCTTGTAGCCGATCTGGCTCTGCAAATAGGCGAGATGGCGATAGCCTTCCGGAAAGCCCATCAGCAGGCCGGCGTCCAGCGCGAGTCTGGCCGCGGGATCGACCGGATCCATGCGGTCCTTTTCATAGATCGGCTGGCGCAGCACAAAACCCCAGCGGCCGTCGCGTTTTTCGAGAAAATCGTAGAATCTGCCGGTGCAGACCACGTCGACCATGACGTCGTGGACCAAAGCGCGCTGCGAAATCGTCATCTTGGTCTGTGAAATCGCCCGGCTGCCGGCCAGATCGATCGATTGGCCGCCGAGAAAATGCAGGATCGAGACGCCCTTGGCCCAGCCATCCTTGCTCATCTGGATGAATTCGTCGGCGGTGCCCTGGGTCCAGGTCGCCATCATCCGGCCATCGTCGAACCAGACGGTGCGAAACCGCTCCCAATCGCCGGCATCGCGCCAGACCGCCCAGTTTTCGGTCAGATCGCGGATGGCAAGACGGTCTCGCAACTCTATATCCATGACGGGTTCCTAAACTGCAATTGACGACGACGACATCATTCCCTTGGCCGCCATCGCGCGTATAACGCACGCGGCAATCCACGAAAAGAGCGTTCATGAACAAGGCCATCCTCCCCGCCCAGGCGCCGGTCGCGCCGCGCCATCCACACCAGTTCACGACCCATGGCATCACCGTCAGCGACGACTATGCCTGGCTCAAGGATGCCCGCTGGCAGGAGGTATTGCGCGACCCCTCGATTCTGGACCCGGAGATTCGCCTCTATCTGGAGGCGGAGAACGCCTATACCGACAGCCTGCTCGGCCACACCGCCTCCCTGCAAAAGACCCTGGTCGCGGAAATGCGCGGCCGGATCAAGGAGGACGATTCCAGCGTGCCGTCGCCGGACGGGCCCTATGCCTATATGCGGAAATTCCGCGAGGGCGGCCAGCATGAACTGTTCGGCCGTTCGCCCCGCGACGGCGGCGAGGCCACGATCATTCTCGACGGCGACAAGGTCGCCGCCGACCACAGCTACTTCAAGTTCGGCGGCGCCCGGCATTCGCCGGATCATAAATTGGAGGCCTGGAGCGCGGATATCGCCGGCTCGGAATATTTTTCCATTCGGGTGCGGGACTGGGCCGACGGCACCGACAGCGCCGACCTCGTCGAGGAAACCGACGGTGGCGTGGTGTGGACGCTGGACTCCAAGGCTTTCTTCTATGTGAAGCTCGACGACAACCATCGCCCGATGCAGGTGTGGCGCCACCGCCTCGGCACCGGGCAGGCCGACGACGTGCTGGTCTACGAGGAACAGGATGCCGGCTGGTTCACCCACATCCACGAAAGCGCCAGCGGCCGGTTTTGCGTCATTGCCGGCGGCGACCACGAGACTTCCGAACAGCGGCTGATCGACCTGGCCGATTATGAGGCAGCGCCGCGGCTGGTGGCGGTGCGCGAGGACGGCGTGCAATATTCGCTCGCCGACCGCGGCGACGAGCTGTTCATTCTCACCAATGCCGACGATGCCATCGATTTCAAGATCGTCACCGCGCCGCTGGCCGCTCCGGAGCGCGCCAACTGGCGCGATCTCATCCCGCACCGCGCAGGCATTTATGTCATCGACATGGAGCTCTATTCAGGCCATCTGGTGCGGCTGGAGCGCGCCAATGCCCTGCCCTCGATCCTGATCCGCGATCTTACAACGTGCGACGAGCACGCCATCGCTTTCGATGAGGCGGCCTATTCGCTCGACACCATGGGCGGCTACGAATTCGACACGACCAGTCTCCGGTTCTCCTATTCGTCGATGACGACGCCGTCGGAAGTCTACGACTACGACATGGCGAGCCGCAGCCGGGTGCTGCGTAAGCGCCAGGAGATTCCCTCCGGCCATAATCCCGCCGACTACATCACCACCCGCATCATGGCTACATCGCACGATGGCGCGCAGGTGCCGGTGTCGATCCTGCATCGCAAGGATCTCAAGCGCGACGGCCGTGCGCCGCTATTGCTGTACGGCTACGGCTCCTACGGCATGGCGATGCCGGCGTCGTTCTCGGCTAACCGGCTGTCGCTGGTCGATCGCGGCTTTGTCTACGCCATCGCCCATATCCGCGGCGGCGCCGATAAAGGCTGGGGCTGGTATCTCGACGGCAAGCGCGAAAAGAAGACCAACAGTTTCGACGATTTCGCAGCGTCCGGCCGCGCACTGATCGCGGCCAAATACACCAGCGCCAAGCGCATCGTCGGCCATGGCGGCAGCGCCGGCGGCATGCTGATGGGCGCGGTCGCCAACCGGGCCGGCGAATTGTTCGCCGGCATCGTCGCCGAGGTGCCGTTCGTCGACGTCCTCAGTACGATGCTCGACGACACCCTGCCGCTGACGCCGCCGGAATGGCCGGAATGGGGCAACCCGATCGAGAGCGCGGATGATTTCAAAACCATCCTGTCCTATTCGCCCTACGACAACGTCGCTGCCAAGGATTATCCGGCGATACTGGCGATGGGCGGGCTCACCGATCCGCGCGTGACCTATTGGGAGCCGGCGAAATGGATCGCGCGGCTGCGCGCCACCATGAGTTCGGGCGGCCCGGTGCTGTTGCGCACCAACATGGGCGCCGGGCACGGCGGCGCGTCGGGCCGCTTCAACCGGCTCGACGAAGTCGCGATCGCCTATGGGTTTGCGTTGTGGGCGGTGGGTTTGGCGGAGCGTGACGGGGCGTAAACGCCGCCCATTGCGACGCCGGCCGGTCTTGATTAACGTCGTTGGCGAACTCCTCAGCCAAGGCGTGCTATCTTGACCGCTCAATTTCCGAGCGACCATCATCGTTCCAGGCGCGCCGGCGGCGAACTCTCGCCAACACCGTGCTGGCTGGTTCTCGGTCTCCTGCTCGCGCTTTGCTGCGCCGGTCCCGCCGTGGGTAAAGACAGCGACAATGACGAACCGGAAAAGCCCGCGTCCACCCTGCCGAACCTCTATCTGGATTTGCGCACCATCTACACCACCGTTCCTGCCAACACGCTCGCGATCGGTTTCAGGAATTTTACGGCGCTGCCGACCTTGTCCTCACCGGCCAGCCAGAGCCTGGCCCACGAGGTGCCGCTGACCATCGATCTCAACGACCGCATCTCGGTCTATGGCGGAATCAGTGCCAGTGTATCGCGCACCGACATGTCATCATGGACGTCGCTGGCGATCGACAGCTGGAACGTGGGGTTTCAAGCCGATATCATCGAGCAGAACGGCAGGATCTTTCCGACGTTGACGATCCAGTCAACGCTATCGCGATCGGCCGGGAGTAGTGCCCTCCAGACGACGACGATCACGACCATCGCCGAATTCGACTATGCGCTCAACGAGGACGCGACCAAGGGCCTGCTGGCCGGCGTCAGATATGTCAACGTGTCGGTCGATTCCACTCTCGCCACAGTGAACCCGGCCGTCCTCGGTTATGTCGGCGGCTACTATCAGTGGGAGAACAACTGGAAATTGTCCGGCCGCTTCGGCGTACAGTCGTTCGGCGGAGCGCAGATCCTGAACCTGACGCCGTTCCAGCCATTCACCCAACCCTTCGTCAGGTTGGACTTGGACCGCATGGACGATAACGACAACCGGCTGTTTGGCGTCACGGCTGAAATATCGTGGATGCCAAAGCCAGCTTACCAACTCACGCTCCGCACGCCGCTCTACGCCATCAAGAACTGAACGCGGGGTCGTCTGGATGGAATGCGCGCGGCTCTGAATCCGGCAAAGCCGCGAACATATCGCCAATGTTCGTCATGGCCGGGCTTGTCCCGGCTATCTACGTCTTTCTTGCTGCGATGCTGTTAAGACGTGCACGCCCGGGACGACAAGCCCGGGCATGGCGCGGACATCAACTCCGACGAGGCGCGCGATGAAACTATACAAAAAGCACGATTTTCCCGTCGAAAACGTTCGCCGCTTTCTCGAACCCGGACCGGTCGTGCTGGTCAGCTCCGCCTACAAGGGCGACACCAACATCATGACCATGGGCTGGCACATGGTCATGGAATTTCAGCCATCCCTGATCGGCTGCATCATCTCGAGCGCGAACTACAGTTTCGAGATGATCCGCAAGAGCAGGCAATGCGTGATCAACATTCCGACCGAGGATCTCGCCGCCAAGGTGGTCGATATCGGCAACAGCTCCGGGCGCGACATCGACAAATTCGACCAGTTCGGTCTTTCGCCCGAGCCCGGCACGCTGGTCCGTGCGCCGCGGATTCGGGAATGCTACGCGAATTTCGAATGCCGGCTCGCCGACGCGAGGCTGATCGCGACCTACAACATGTTCGTGTTCGAGGTCGTGAAAGCGCATGTGGCAACGAAACCGAGATATCCCAGGACGATCCACTATCGCGGCGACGGCGAGTTCATGATTTCCGGCGCCAACACCGGCAAATATCGAAGGCGTTTCAAGCCGGAGATGTTGTGAAAGCATGCCGCCGGCATTGCGCGTGGAGTGCGGGATACTTAAATTAGACCGCGAACGCAGACGATCGGCGGGTACGTCATGGACCTCGGCCAATATGCATCGATCGCGGAGACGCCGTCGACCAACGATCCGACGCAGCACCGCGTGGTGGTGGTGGGCGGCGGTGCCGGCGGGTTGCATCTGGCGTCAAAACTCGGCCATGCCTTCGGCCGCAAAGGCCCGGTATCCGTCACCTTGCTCGACAAGTCGCGCATTCATGTCTGGAAGCCACTGCTGCATGAAGTGGCGGCCGGATCGTTCGACAGCGAGACCGACGCCGTCGAACTGATCGCGCACGCCAAGCTGCGTCACTACCGCTACCGGATCGGCGAGATGATCGGCCTCAACCGCGCGAAGCGGCAGATCTATGTGGCGCCGACCGACGACGACGCCGGCCGGCGGGTCATCCCGTCCCGTGTGCTCGGCTACGACACGCTGGTCATCGCGGTCGGCAGCCTGTCGAACGACTTCGGCACCCCCGGCGTCATGGAGCACGCGATCACGCTCGACACCCTGGACCAGGCGGTACGCTTCAATCGCCGCATGATGGACGCCTGCCTGCGCGCCAATGCACAATATGAACCGCTGCGGCCGGGACAGCTGCACTGCGCGATTGTCGGCGCTGGCGCCACCGGCGTCGAACTCGCCGCCGAACTGCACAAATCGATGCGCGATCTCGCTTCCTACAATCTCGACAACATCGATTTCGACAAGCTCATCAAGATCGAGTTGATCGAGGCCGGCCCGCGAATTCTGCTGGCGCTGCCGGAACGCCTTGCCGCGGCCACTGCCGACCTGTTGCGTCGCCTCAATATTACAATCCGCACCGGAACGCCGGTCACCTCGGTGAACGCCGACGGGGTAACCCTCCAGAGCGGTGAGTTCGTG
>JAQGJF010000424.1 GCA_028290765.1 Tardiphaga sp. | reverse complement strand
TCTTGCGGAACAGATCGCCCGGCTGCTGCCAGTGATCGTCATCCACCCGGTGATCCCAGTGGGCGGCAGCGCCGCCGATCTCGAGCGACGGCTCATTAAGCTGCGGCTGGTCGGTCCACTCGCCGCGGCTATTTGGGAAGTAGGTCGGAGTTCCCCCGAGATTGCCGTCGGTGCGCATGGCGCCGTCGCGATGATAGCTGTGGAACGGACACTTCTGCGCGTTGACCGGGATGTGGTGGTGATTGACGCCGAGGCGGTAGCGCTGCGCATCTCCATAGGAGAACAGGCGTCCCTGCAGCATCTTGTCGGGTGAATAGCCGATGCCCGGCACGATGTTGGCAGGTGAAAACGCCGCCTGTTCGATCTCGGCGAAGACGTTTTCGGGATTTCGGTTGAGCTCAAAATACCCGACTTCGATCAGCGGGAAGTCGCCCTTTGGCCAGACCTTGGTCAGGTCGAAGGGGTTGAAGGGGAAAGCCTTGGCCTCTGCGTCCGTCATCACCTGGATGAACAGGGTCCAACGCGGGAAATTGCCGGCCTCGATACTTTCGAAAAGATCGCGCTGATGGCTCTCGCGATCTTTGCCCACCAGGGACTCGGCTTCCGCGTCTGTCAGATTCTGGATGCCCTGCTGGGTACGGAAGTGGAACTTGACCCAGACACGCTCGTTGGCGGCGTTGAGGAAGCTGTAGGCGTGGCTGCCGAAACCGTGCATGTGACGGAAACTCTTCGGGATGCCGCGCTCGCTCATCACGATCGTGACTTGATGCAGCGCCTCGGGCAGCAGCGTCCAGAAATCCCAGTTGTTGTCGGCGCTGCGCATGCCAGTGCGCGGATCGCGCTTGATGGCGTGGTTGAGGTCGGGAAAGCGCAACGGGTCGCGGAAGAAGAACACGGGCGTATTGTTGCCGACCACGTCCCAGTTGCCCTCCTCGGTATAGAACTTTAGCGCGAAGCCGCGGATATCGCGCTCGGCGTCAGCGGCGCCGCGTTCACCTGCGACAGTCGAGTAGCGGGCGAACATCGGGGTCTGCTTGCCGATTTGCGAAAAGATGCCGGCCTTGGTGTAGCGGGTGATGTCGTGGGTGACGGTGAAGGTGCCATGGGCGCCGGAACCCTTGGCATGCATTCGGCGTTCGGGGATCACTTCGCGGGCGAAATGCGCCAGCTTTTCGATCAGCCACACGTCCTGCAACAGCGCAGGACCTCGCGGCCCGGCTGTCTGAATGTTGAGATTGTCCGTGACGGGCGTGCCCGACGCATGGGACAGCGGCGGACGTTTGGTATCATCGCTCATTAAATCGCTCCAGGGTTATGTGCATTTCGCGAGGACTTGCTCGATGCAAATGTAGCGATCCGCTTTGCTTCGACTTTGGCTCTATTGCTGTGATTGCACCGGTCTTGCGCCAATCCTGGCAGCGGAAGTCATTCGGGGCGTTCGCGGGGGTCGACAAAGACCTCGATGGGCAACGGTTGATCGATCACATAGCTGCCAAAATTTTGATCGTGACGATCCGGTTGGGTGCGCTGGTCTGCTCCCCTGGCACGCGCCAGCAGCGTATAGCGGCCCGGCCGTGCCGGCGTGATCCAATCGTATTTCCAGCGGCGCCAGGCGTTGCGGTTGACCGGATCGAGAAAGTCGCCCTGTACCCAGGACGTACCGCCATCCAGGCTGATCCAGATTTCGCTGACATCGGTGCTGCCCGCCCAGGCGGCGCCGAAAATGGTGTAGGGGCGATTGGGTTCGAGCCGCTCATACACACGGGGGCGTGCGATCTGGGACTTCAGTTTCATCTCCGCGAGCGGCCGGCGAACCGGCGTTCCCGCCGAATCGTCCCAATAGGCGTAATCGGACGTCTGCCAGTAGCCCTGGAAGGGTTGCGTGACCGCATCGATGTTGGTCAGCCACTTGACCGACGCCATGCCGTAATGCCCGGGCACGATGGCGCGCAGGGGATAGCCATGGTCGGGCGTCAGATCCCGGCCGTTCATCTGGTAGGCGATCAGCACGTCGGATTGCATCGCCCGAGTCCGCGAGATGCTGCGAGCATAGGAGATCGCGCCCGGCGGTTTCGGCTCCTCCTTCGGGATGCCGCGATCAGCGCCTTCCAGAACGATCTCGCAGGCGTCATCGGCCAGTCCGGCGTTTTCGAGCAGCGCGCCCAGCGGAACACCGGTCCATTCGGCATTGCCGACGGCGCCGAGTTCCCATTGCGCGCCGGGTACCGGCGGCACCAGGAAGACGCGGCTGTTGCCGGCGCATTCCAGCGTGGCGATGCATGTCCGCGACGGCATGGCGCGGATATCAGCGCAGCTCAGTCGTATCGGCCTGCGAACGGCACCTCCTATCGATAGCCGATAGTCGACCAGATCCAGCTCCGGCGTAGGGAAATGACTGCGGATGTAAAACAGCTCGGTTGGCGTGATGAAGTCGCCAAGCTGATCGAAGGGCATTTCAAGATTGTTTGGGTCTTTTTGCCGGATCACCAGGCCCACGGGGCGGGCAGCCGTGCCCGAGCGATGTTCGGTTGTCATGTCCATCAAACTCTCCTGTCTCGATTAGAAAATCAGCCTGCCTGCGGCGAACATCACAGCACCGCGAGATAGATACAGAAAATCACCGCGGCGATGGCGAGCGCCACCGAAAGTATCGACTGCGCACGGGAGTACGGGATCTGGATAACTTCCGGGCGATCGATGGCGCGGCGCGTACGCTCAAAGCTGGCGCTGCTTCGCGCGATGATTCCGATTCCAATCGCTGCCATTGCCAGCCCGGCATAGCGGGCCCCCGCCGCGAGCAACGCGCCGGCGTTCTCTGAACCAAGACGGGGCAAGCTTCCGTCACCCGCCACATCGACGAAGACGTTCAGCTTGATGAGAAAAAATCCAAATGCGGCCACCGCCAGGCCGGTGCGTATCCAGGCCAGAAAAGTTCGCTCATTGGCCGCATGGTCGGTGTAGTGGGCGATCATTGAACTTCCCTCATATGCCTGCATGCAGCGCCGCGCCGCGCGATGGAGAGGAAGTGATCGTTCTTATCGTCTTCCGACCACGGACTTTCTTCAAGCATCGCGGGTCGCCGCGAAAGCGCAACGCACAGAAGTTAAGGGAGGACGGAGGTGAGAGCCATTAAATTGGGGTTTAAGAATATTCGCTTCGAATTGAGGTGGGGTCCGAAGCACGTCAGGCTCGACTTAGCCCGTGGCCGCGCAATGAATCCTGCGCCGGCCGGCCACCGCTCGCTGCGAAACGAGACCGCGACCGTTCCTGACCGCGGAGGCCTATGGCGCTCACCCGATCGTCGAGGACACTCTCGCATGACTGTCGAGAGCCAGGACCGCACTTTGGCAGTGATCGGCATAGCATTCGTGATCGCAGTAGAAGAGCCGCGTGCCGATTTCTCTCAGATAGCTCGCTCCGATGTGTTCACGGCACCGCGCACAAAGGGGGTGCCCGCTCGGCGTCCTGCCGTTCACCAAAATATATCTCATGTGGCTCCCCCCAGGGTGAAACAGAACACTGTGTCTGAGGGATTGACGACATTGGGCGGGGGAGCGCAAAGGTGATTTCTGCCATCGGGATTGTCCCGGCTGCGTTCTACCTTTCGAGGCGGGACAAGAATGTACTTCCCGTCTTCCCTGCGTCTGGCGTAGATGTCGCCGCCAACGTACTTCATTTCGGTCGGGTAGCAGTCCGCGTTATTGCAACAGCTAACGGAAGGGTTGTCCGGCATGTGCCATGTTGAATAGAATTTTTCGTGCAGGGACTGATCCTGGGGAGGATGCTGGTGCATCGCACCCTCGGCCTGTCCAGCTTGTTGCGCCTGCACTGGCGTCGCCAATACGCAACAAAGACAGCTCCACAACAGGATTTTGCATAGCAGGTTCATTGCGCAGCATCCTGTCTCATGATTCAAAAATGCTGGGAGTTCCGGTATGTTTTAAGGCCGCATTCGTCAGGCGGCTCGCAACCTGATCAACCATCTACGGTCGCTCTCCTGGCGAGTCCTGAAGCGGCCAACGCAGGCCT
>JAQGJF010000419.1 GCA_028290765.1 Tardiphaga sp. | reverse complement strand
CTTTAAGGATCGGGCGATCGGCATCGTAGGCAAATCGCACGTCGTCGAAGCGCACATGGCCGGCGCTGACGATCAGCGGCTTCGCGCCGGGGATGTCCTTGACCTCCGGATTGCGCGAGAGCACGCCGAACATCTTCTCGATGTCGATCACGGCCTGCTTGATCTCGCGATAGACCATGCCCATGAAATTCAGCGGCTGGTAGAGCTGGATCATCATGGCGTTGACCATGACGAAATCGCCGACCGTGTTGGTGCCGCTGCGGACGCCGATGGCGCACATCAGCATGGTCGCGGTGAGGCCTGCGGTAAAGATGATGGCCTGGCCGGTATTGAGAACCGCCAGCGACGTGTAGGTCTTTACGCTGGCGCCCTCATAGCGCTCCATCGAGCGGTCGTAACGTTCCGCCTCGCGCTCTTCGGCGCTGAAATATTTGACGGTTTCGTAGTTCAACAGCGAGTCGATCGCCTTGGTGTTGGCCTCGGTATCGGAATCGTTCATCCGGCGGCGGATTTCGATGCGCCATTCGGTGGCGACATAGGTGTAGTACATGTAGATCACGACCGTGATCATCGTGACGAGCACGTAGCGCCAGTCGAACTGCCAGAGCAGCACGCCCATCAAAAGCGAGACCTCGACGATGGTCGGCACCAGCTGCAGGATCACCATCCGCACGATGACTTCGATACCGAGACGGCCGCGTTCCAGCACACGCGTCAGCCCGCCGGTCTTGCGCTCCAGGTGAAAGCGCAGCGACAGCTCGTGCATGTGAACGAAGGTGAGATAGGCCAGCTTGCGGACCGCATGCATCGCCACCTTGGCGAAAATGCCGTCGCGCCATTGCGTCAGGACCGCCATGATCACGCGCACGGCGCCGTAGCTGACGGTCATGATCAGCGGCGAGGCGATCAGCCATAGCGTCCAGTTCGACGGTTGCACCGGCGCGGTGTCGTGCCCGGTGAGTGCGTCGATCGCCCATTTGAAGGTAAACGGCACCGACAGGGTCGCGAGCTTGGCGACCAGCAGCAACACCATCGACCAGACCACGCGCATCTTCAGATCGGCGCGGTCGCCGGGCCAGATATAAGGCCACAAATGGACCAGTGTCCCGAACAGCGTCGCGCCTTGTGCGGAACTGACTGGATTGGGCACGGCCTCGGGTTCCAGGGACGAATCGATATCAGTCATCTATGGTGCCTGGAGCGAACAGTGCGACGTGCCGCGTATTTCTTGGTTGGGTGCATATTGCCCGTCATATAGGCTGTTTGGATGCTTCGTGCACCCTCGCATGGCATTCTTTTCCTGTTTACGCGGCATCCCCGGGATGAAATCGCCCGGGGCTATTCATCTCAGCCTTGACGCTGTCATTTTGCAGTGCCACATGGATTTTCATGAATATGATCAAAAACGTCTGTGTCTATTGCGGCTCCGGCCCTGGTACAAATCCCCGTTTCGTCGAAGCCGCCATTGCGCTCGGAAAAGCGCTCGCCGAGAGTGGCGTGGGCCTGGTCTATGGCGGAGGCTCGATCGGCCTGATGGGCGCCGTCGCCACCTCCACGCTCGACCATGGCGGCACCGTCACCGGCATCATTCCGGACTTCCTCACCAAGCGTGAAAATGCGCTGGGGCGTGCCCAGGAACTGATCGTTACTCACGATATGCATGAGCGCAAACGGCTGATGTTCGAACGCTCCGACGCGTTCGTGGCGCTGCCCGGCGGTATCGGCACGCTGGAAGAACTGGTCGAACAGCTCACCTGGCAGCAGCTCGGCCGGCACAGCAAGCCGATCCTGCTCGCCAACATCGAAAATTTCTGGGAGCCGCTGCTGGAGCTTTTCGCTCACATGCGCACCACCGCCTTCATCCGGCCGACCCTCGCCCTCGATATCCTCAAGGCCGAACGGGTCGAGGACATCCTGCCGAGGCTCCGCGCCGCCGCCGCGCTAGCGTCGGAAGCGAACAAAGAGCTCTCGCCCGAAGTGGCCCGCCGGCTGTAAGCGTTCCGGCCTATGCTGACCTTATCCTGAGGAGCGGCCATGCAGGCAAGTTTACGCAGCCTGCATAGATTTGGCTGCGGGCCGCGTCTCGAAGGAAGGCAACATGCACGGACTCGTGGCCATCCTTCGAGACGCGCGTGAAGAACGCGCTCCTCAGGATGAGGTCGCGTTTAAGTCATCTTGCGGAAACGTCACCGCTTCGATCCGGTTGCCATCTGGATCGACGATGAAGGTCGCATAGTAGCGCACCCGCTCATGCGGGCGCAGCGACGGCGGACTTTCCGACATGGCCCCGGCCTCGAGTGCAGCGGCATAGAAAGCATCGATCTCGGCCACCGACCGCGCGCGAAGCGCGAGATGGACGCCGCTGTCGGGTGAAAGGCGCGCCATGCCGGCACGAAGATTGATCCACAGCTCCGGATAGGCCTTGCCGAACCCGACCATCGCCGGTCGCGTCACCAGTCGCGACAGGCCAAGTGGCGCCAACGCCCGTTCGTAAAACGCCGCGGCGCGCTCGATATCGCTGACGGCCAGCGAGATATGGTCAATCATGATGCGGCCCCCTCATAGCGTTTTCGAGCGAAGTGGCTCCGGTTCGCGTCAAGAAAATGCGTCCAAAAAAGAGACTAGAGCCGAAGGCTCTAGTTGGGCGCGTTGGATTTTACCAGCTTGTAGACCACCGAATCCATCAGGGCCTGAAACGAAGCGTCGATGATATTGGGCGACACTCCGATGGTGGTCCAGCGCTCGCCCTTCTCATCCTCGCTCTCGATCAGCACCCGTGTCACCGCCTCGGTACCGCCATTGAGGATACGCACCCGGTAGTCGATCAGCTTCAGGCCTTCGATGTATTTCTGATATTTGCCGAGATCCTTGCGCAGCGCGACGTCGAGCGCATTGACCGGACCATAGCCTTCGGCCGCCGAGATCAGGGTCTCGCCGGCGACATCGACCTTCACCACCGCCATCGCCACCGTGATGCGCTGGCCATTGGCGTTGTAGCGTTGCTCGGTATTGACGTCGAACTGCTCGACCCGGAAATATTCCGGCACCCGGCCGAGCGTCCGCCGCGCCAAGAGATCGAACGAGGCGTCGGCGGATTCATAGGCATAACCAGCCGCCTCGCGCTCCTTCATCTCCTCGACCAGACGGCCCAGTTTTGGATCGCTCCGCTCGAACGGGATGCCGGCGCGTTCCAGCTCGGCGATGACGTTGGACCGGCCGGCCTGATCCGATACCAGCACCTTGCGATGATTTCCGACGGCCTCGGGAGAGACGTGTTCGTAGCTATTTGGATCCTTCAGCATGGCGGAAGCATGAATGCCGGCCTTGGTGACAAAGGCACTCTCGCCGACATAGGGCGCATGGCGATCGGGTGCGCGGTTGAGCATGTTGTCCAGCGTTCGCGAGACATGCATCAACGTCGCCAACTGCTCCTGCGACACGCCGATCTCGAAAGCGTCGGCGAACTCCTGCTTGAGCCGCAGGGTCGGAATCAGCGAACACAGATTGGCGTTGCCGCAGCGTTCGCCGAGACCATTCAGCGTGCCCTGGATCTGCCGCGCGCCGGCGCGGACCGCCGCCAGCGAGTTGGCCACCGCCTGCTCGGTATCGTTATGGGCGTGAATGCCGACATGGTCGCCGGGGATCGACTTGACCACCTCGCCGACGATCGCTTCAATTTCATGCGGCATGGTGCCGCCATTGGTGTCGCACAGCACCACCCAGCGCGCCCCGGAATCATAGGCCGCCTTGGCGCAGGCCAGCGCGAATGCCGCATCCTCCTTGTAGCCGTCGAAGAAATGCTCGCAATCGAGCATCACCTCGCGGCCGGCGGCCTTGGCGGCGCCGACGCTGTCGCGGATCGAAGCGAGGTTTTCCTCCTTGGTGGTCTCCAGCGCCACCCGCACCTGGTAGGCCGACGCTTTCGCGACGAAACAGATCGCGTCCGCCTTGGCTTCCAGCAGCGCCGCAAGCCCCGGATCGTTCGACGCGGAACGCCCGGGACGTCGGGTCATGCCGAACGCGGTGAAAGCAGCGTGACCGAGCTTCGGCTTTGACGCGAAAAATGCGGTGTCGGTCGGATTGGCGCCGGGATAGCCGCCCTCGACATAATCGATGCCGAGTTCGTCGAGCATCTCCGCGATCATCCGTTTGTCATGCAGCGTGAAATCGACGCCATTGGTTTGCGCGCCATCGCGCAGCGTGGTGTCGAACAAATAAAGACGTTCGCGGCTCATGTCGGGGCTCCCGGCGCCGGCTCCGAAGCCAGCGTCTTCTGCATCGTGGTATTGGCGAGCCATTCGCCGTTGACCGTCGCGGTGTTGCGCCGTGTCGCGACATAGCCGCGCTTCGAGAAGAACTCCTGCGCGTTGTCGCTGGCATCGACCGTGAGGGCTTTTGCACTGCGCGCGCCGGCCAGTTTTTCCAGCGCGTCGCACAGCGCCGACGCCACGCCCTGCCCCACCGCGTTCGGATGAACGTAGAGCAGATCGATATGATCGGCGCCCTTCAGCGAGGCGAAGCCGACCGGCGCGTTCTGCAACGTCGCCACCAGTGTCAATTGCCCCGCGAGGCGCTTGGCAAAGGCTTCCTCGTCATCGACGGTGCTGGCCCAGGCCTGCTGCTGCTGTTCGCTGTAGTCGTCGCCGGTCAATTCCTCGATCGAACTGACGAAGATCGCCGCCAGCACGGCGACATCGTCCGGCAGCAACGGCCGCAGCGCGGGCCTGTCGGACGTGCTCATGGCGCAATCTCCCACGTCGTCACCGGCTTGCCGCCGGAATCCTTGCCGTCCTTGAGCACCACGCCCATCGCCGCGAGTTCGTC
>JAQGJF010000256.1 GCA_028290765.1 Tardiphaga sp. | reverse complement strand
GTTAGCGGAATTACGGTCCGCGGAGAGGGTATTCATCCCCACACCAACGAACCCGCCGGCGGCAGCGCAGATCATATTGGCTGATACTGAGCGGCTGTGGTTCAAATCCGAGTCGTCCCCGAACCATCGTCGGCCGTTGGCCGTTTACACCTTCTCGACCGCGCCGGTCCAATCCTTGAAACCGCCGACGTTATAGACATTGTCGTACCCCATATCCTTGAGCAGCTTGCCGGCAAGCGCTGACCGCCCACCGGAAGCACAATAAAGGATGATGGTTTTGCCTTTGTCGAAATTCTTGTCGTGGTATGGCGACTCCGGGTCGGCGCGAAATTCCAGCATGCCGCGCGACACGTTCACGGCCCCGGCAATCTTGCCACTGGTCGCGACCTCGGGCGCATCGCGCACGTCAACGACCAGGGTGTTTCCTTGTTTTATCAGCTCGCCGGCACGGTCCGGCGTGATTTTTGGAACGGCGGCATTCGCAGCTTCCAACATTTCTTTGACGTTTGTCGCCATCGGGTTCCTCCTCTAGGCGGCACAGAGTAACGATAGCCGGCCGAACAATCGAGTGTGGCGCGTTGACGCCAAGCCAGACATAAAGCCGCCGGCTGGGTGCTGCCGCCCGAATTACGGTGACAATCATCGGCCAGCCCGTCGGTCAAACTGCGAAACCGGCGGGCCTGATGACGCTTCGTTATTGCCCGTGCTTGAGCATGTCCTGATCGCTCAGCTCCCAGTCCTGCCACAACTGCAGTGCCGCGAGCAGCACGACGATTCCGCCGAGGCTGCAATGCCAGAACCTGAGCAGGCCGTCGGTCTGGTAGCCGAAGATGTAAGGCGAGGCGATCAGCCAGAGGCCGAGCATGATCTCGGCCACCTGCTCCCAGCGCTGCAGTGCAATATACTCCAGCTGGGCAAGGCCGAACACCAGGATGCCGACCGTGATCGTATTCAGCAGCACGTAGCTGCGGTCTCCGGTAACAAGCTCATGGCCGGATTGGGTGGGAAACCACGGCGACAGCACGATCAGCAAGCCCAATAGCATGCCGCACCAGTCTTCCCATGTTCGATGAGTAGAAAAAAACCGAAAGTCCGACATAGTAAACCTCCCTTCAAAGAGGCATACGTCAGCGGCTGACGGACGCGACACTCCCACTGTCAACCGACCAATCTGGCCGCATCGGGGCGTATGTCTATCCTTGAAATAACAAGCGCGGCGGCTTCTGCAAGACCGGCCAGCGTATGTTGCAGCGCGATTTGTTGTCCGCGTCGGGTCTTCGCGGATCCGTCGTTGTCGCGATCCGGATGCTGGCAAACACCGGAATTACGGGTGACAGCGCACTCAACCGTCGCTCTGCTGAGCATCCAATGTTTTCGGCTTAATTCGATGCCCCTTCTCGAAAGCATCACTCGCCTTCGCCCCACAGTGACAGCTTTCTCTGTGCCTAATTCGCCCTCATCGTTCGCAATGCTTTCAAACAGGCAACTGCTCCGGCGCCTCCGAAGCCGAGCATCAATAGGTACAAAAGAATGGCCGCGACGAGATTGATAGGGTCCTGATCGTATGTGAGATGCCGATACTGCGTAGTGGCGCCTCGGTAACTAAAGGACACCAGTAGTTCGCTCGTAAGATACCAGCAACTCAACTGATATGCGCAGTAGCCGGCAAGAACCGCGCAAAATAAGAAGCCGAAGGCAATCCTTAGTATTTCCGCCTTGCTTCTCATGACGACCCGAGCCTCTTCGTCAAAGTCGCCTCACGTTGCGGCCTGTCTGATCCGTCCCTTACCACAGGCACATTGCATGGGGACGAATAGATTTGGCGACACCCTACGCACGTTCGCCAAGCGTCTCCGGTCGAAGCCCTGTAACGCCGTAGAGATCAGACGCCCTCTAAGGTGCTAAGCGACCTAGCCATCCGTCAATCACCCATAGCGGACAGGTGCACCACGGGTGCCTGGCCACAGCGTTGTTTCAACAGCGCTGGACGCGACCTTGATCCCGGCGGGAGTCTCGATCTCGATGGTAAGACGGACGCGGTTTGCCTTTTCCGACAGGAAGAAATACGCGAGCCCAGCAATCAGCGCGACAGCTACCGCGCCGAAAGTCCACCCCAGCGAAGAGGAAGCCTCCGTCGAACTCCGCCCGCGACCCATGTTGCTGAACCAAAAGCCGAGCAAGGCAGCGAGCAGGATCGGCGGGACGAACATAAGGGGATATTGATAGCTGTGGGAGCCCTGCCCGGCCAGCAAGCCCGGTATCACCGGGAGAAAAATGGCGAGAGCTAGTCCGGCGCCCCTGGGTTTAACGAACCTTCCCAACAGCCATCCCACGAGGATGCCAGGAATCGCTGCGAACATGAAAACCCAGCCCCAGATCACAATGCAAATGGCGAAGCTTTCTTTCATTGGCGCATCAAACCGTTCGCCACATCAGCCTCGCGCGGCGCGAGCGGATCAGGCCCATACCGGTTCGGGCCGTCGGTGCCGCGCAGCAATCCGAGTTCGACGCAGGCCCATATCGTGATGGCCCAGACCGGGACCTGGAACACCAGGCTGTCGCCGGCATTCAGCCAACCGCCGATCCAGTCGATGACGGTCGGGGCTCCCATGAACAGCAGCATCCACCAGCCGCTCCTGTCGCGGTCGTGCAGCCGCTTCATGCCGGTCGCGAGACCGGACCACGTTCCCGCGATCAGGACGGTAATCCCCACGGCCCAGACCGCCAGTGTACCGCCTGTGAAGCCGTACAGATCGTTCTGTAGGGCCACGAACCACGAAAGCGCGACAATGAGGAACATGATCCAGGTCGCGAGGTAGATCAGGACGGCGCACCAGTATCTGGCGCGATTGATCCGGCCTTCGAACCGGAAAAGCAGCGTGGTCCAGTCCATGCAACGCCTCCTGCCCATCAAGGCCAGCCGCCGCAGACGCGCCGGCGGCCACAATCAGAGGTTTATGGCATAGCCGTTGTTACCAGCACGTTGACGTACCACACCAGATTTCCGACCGGCTTGGAACCGTGACCCAGCTCATACTCCGTTAGGCATTCCAGCCACACACTCGGAACGATCGCATTTGCTTCAACTTGTCCAGCAGATGAGGACGGCACGATGAGCAGAGCTCAGTATCTGCGAGAACAGGCGGCACGCGCGGAACGGCTGGCTAGCCCGGCGCTGGATGCAGTGACCGTCGAGCGTCTCCTGGCGATGTCGAGGGAATATCGGTTGCTCGCCGAGCAACTTGAAAATGCCTCGCCGTTGGCCATGGAGCCGGACACTCGGCTCCCGCACTGATCCATCCAGCGACCAGCTTCATCCTGCTGGCATGCGAGATTCTTCGGCGTTCTGAAACAAGTGCCTTCGAACGCCCTAACCGAACCCCGAAAATCCCCAGGCCAGGATTCCGAACATCGCGACAATGATGCAAACGGTGCCGACGACGACCAGGAGGGAAATCGCACCGCGGGAAAGGCCACGCTTTTTTGCTGCGACCGCCATAACAACCAGCAAGACGACCAGGAGGAGGCCGGCAAGCATTATCATTTCGATTTTCCAATCAGGAACGCATCGAAGTCACGGTGACATCAAGTGCGGTGTAATTCTTCAATTTGCGTAATTCCTCACATCATAATTCGCCCCTGGATTGGTTCGCACGGGCTCGCCATGACGGAGAGAGGGCGTTCGCAAGAGCCGCGGCGATAACCAACCTTCGCCTTGTGGGCTTCGGCTCGGCAAGCCGCCCCGTGAGTTTCGGCTCGGCAAGCCGAAAACAATTCGTCGCGCCGAAGTTGTTAAGTAGCGCAGGCGGACGAGACGGGGACATGGGCGACGCACGTGTCGTCCATGCCGCGCCTCCGGATGAGGTCAGGGATAGATTCGCAAGCTCCCGGGATAAGGACGACGGCTCGCTCAAAATCGGCGGGTCGTCCCAGCGCTCAGATCACCAGCGGTTGTTATAACCGGGGCCCTGCCAGCCGTTATTGTTCCAGCCGTTATTCCAACCATCGTTCTGCCAGCCATCGCGGTAAGCCGCCTGGCCGCGCCGGCCGCGGATCTGCTGGCCGTAGGCGAAGCGCGGATTCTGCAGGCACTCGCCGCGCTGGCCGCTGACGGTCGCCATGCACTGGTTATACGACGTGAACGAACAATCGCCATTGAAACCATTGGCGCTGGTGCGCGCGCACCACGGATAGTCGCGAGCCGCGGCAGGCGCCGCGCTGAACGCGACGAGAAGGGCTGATATCGCTAGTATCGATCGCATGGTCGACCTCCGTTGAAAGTTATTGTCACACAATTCGCTTTCGCAACGATCGTTCCCGGTGAGAGGCCCGATCGTTGCTCGCGTCATTGATCGGTGACCGATTTCGCAAAAATAAGGCGCGCAGGTTACCGCTGCAACAATGCCATTACCCATTGTCGTGATCGGCCGGTGATATGTTCAAAGCCAATCAAAACTAATCAAAACTAAATTGTCGCAGCCTTTAGATCATACTCCAGCACCTTGATCGCCCCGCGCAATTCGGCGAGGCCCTTGAGCCGCCCGATCGCCGAATAGCCCGGATTGGTGCGCTTGTTCAAATCGTCGAGCATGCGGTGGCCGTGGTCCGGGCGGAAGGTGATCTTTGCCGTGGCCGCGCGGCCGCGGTCTTCGGCCAGCAGCGCCGCCAGCACGGCGACCATGTCGACATCGCCATCCATGTGATCCGCCTCATGAAACGAGCCATCGTCCTGGCGGCGGGTCGAGCGCAGATGGGCGAAGTGAATGCGGCTGGCGAACTGCGCCGCCATCGCCGGCAAATCATTGTGCGCCGCAACGCCGAGGCTGCCGGTGCAATAGCACATGCCGTTGGCCGGCGACGGCACCGCGTCGAACAGCGCCTGGTAATCAGCGGCGGTCGAGGCGATGCGCGGCAGGCCGAACAGCGGCCGCGGCGGATCGTCCGGATGCAAGGTCAGTTTGACGCCGAGCGCTTCGGCCTTCGGCGCCACGGCCTGCAGGAATTGCACGAGATGCGCGCGTAGTTTCGGCGCATCGACGCCGCTGTAAGCTGCGAGCCGGGCGCGAAACGCCTCGAGGTCCAGCGCATCGGTGGTCCCTCCGGGAAGACCGGCGGCGATGGTCCGCGTCAGCGTGGCGACGTCGTGGTCCGACATCGCCTCCAGCGCGGCCCTGGC